>DASTXN010000068.1:0-69721 GCA_035765515.1 Jatrophihabitantaceae bacterium
GTACGCGCCGGCGCCGTAGAAGTGGCCGGTCCTGGTGTCCAGCACGCCGACCGCGGCGTGCTCTCCGCGATGCGCCGCGTAGGCGACGGCACGCCGCGCGTTGCCGGTGACGAACGAGGTCGCCGCGGCGGGTGCGGCGAATACGGTTGCGGTGCCGAGAACCGTCAGCGTGATGGCCGCGGCGCCGATGACGCGGCGTCGCAAGGGGGAGAGCGGCACGTCGGGCCTCCGCGGGTCGGGGACGGACCGTGCCTACCCATGTCGATCACCGCTCTCACCGGACGTTAAGCACTCACCTCGACCGCCGAGACCCGGGCTGCCGCCTGTCGGCCGCGCTGGTTAGGGTTCGGCTGTGGCGGATCACGGTGCTCACCTTGCGCTCTATCGCAAGTACCGGTCGGCGACCTTCGCGGAGGTCATCGGTCAGGAGCACGTCACCGAGCCGCTGCGCGCGGCCCTCGCCGCCGGACGCATCAACCACGCCTATTTGTTCAGCGGACCGCGCGGGTGCGGCAAGACGTCCAGCGCCCGCATCCTGGCCCGCTCGCTGAACTGCGCCCAGGGCCCGACGCCGGACCCGTGCGGCGTCTGCGACTCGTGCGTCGAGCTGGCGCCGAACGGCCCCGGTTCGATCGACGTGATCGAGATCGACGCCGCCTCGCACGGTGGTGTCGACGACGCGCGTGACCTGCGCGAGCGGGCGTTCTTCGCGCCGGTGCGCGACCGCTACAAGGTGTACATCATCGACGAGGCGCACATGGTCACGGCGCAGGGCTTCAACGCGCTGCTCAAACTCGTCGAGGAGCCGCCGGACTTCCTGGTGTTCGTGTTCGCGACCACCGAGCCGGACAAGGTGCTCACCACCATCCGCTCGCGCACGCACCACTACCCATTCCGGCTCATCCCGCCGGGCATCATGCGCGAGCACCTCGAAGCGATCTGCAAGGCCGAGGCGATTGCCGTCGAACCGGCGGTGCTGCCGCTCGTCGTCCGCGCGGGCGGTGGCTCCGCGCGTGACTCGCTGTCGATCCTGGACCAGCTGCTCGCCGGCGCGGGCCCGGACGGCGTGACCTACGCGCGCGCCGTCGCCCTGCTCGGCGTGACCGACGGTGCGCTGCTGGACGACATGGTCGACGCGCTCGCGGCCGGCGACGCGGCGGCCGTCTACGGGACCGTCGACCGGATCGTCGAGGCCGGGCACGATCCACGCCGGTTCGCCGCCGACCTGCTCGAGCGCTTCCGAGACCTGATCGTGCTGGACGCGGTCCCGGACGCGGCCGCGCGCGGATTGATCGATGTGCCGCAGGACCAGCTGACGCACATGACCGATCAGGCCATGCGCCTGGGTGCCGCCGCACTGACGCGGTACGCCGAGATCGTCCACACCGCCCTGCTGGAGATGCGTGGCACGACGTCGCCGCGGCTGGTGCTCGAGCTGCTCTGTGCACGGATGCAGCTGCCGGACGCCAGTGCCGACTCGGCCGCGATCCTGCAGCGGCTCGAGCGCCTGGAGCGGCGTGCGAGCCTGGTCGCCGGCTCGACGCCGGCACCGGTGGAGGCGACACCGCCCGCGGAGACCGTCGCGCCTGCCAAGGTCGCTGCGCCCGCGAAGGCAGCCCCGCCCGCGAAGGCAGCCCCGCCCGCGAAGGCGGCCCCGCCCGCCAAGGCCGCCGCACCGGCGAAGGCCGCCGCACCCGCGAGCCCGGCCACCGAGCGGGCCCCCTGGCCGACGCCGCCGGTGATCGCAGACGCCGATCCGGCGCCGGAACCGCCGGCACCCGAACCACCCGCGTCGCCGCAGCCCGCGCCCGAACCGGCCGCTGCCGCCGCGCCGACACCGCCACCGGCCGCAGCAGCCGGATCCATCGACGCCACCGCGCTGCGCCGGGTGTGGCCGGACGTCTTGGACGTGGTGAAGCAGACCAGTCGGCGCACGCGCGCGCTGCTGGACAACGCGCAGATCGTGAACGTGGTCGGCGAGGCCGTCACGTTGTCGGCCCCGCCCGCGCTCGCGCGCATGATCGGCGACGACAGCAACACCTCGGTGCTGCGCGCGGCGCTGACCAAGGTGGTCGGCGGATCCTGGCGCGTCGAGGCCACGCCCGAAGGAGCGGCCGGCGGCGGCCCGGCCGGCGGTGGAGCACCCAGCCGCCCGGACGAGCCCGAGTCCGACCCCCGGGACGACACCGAACCGGACGCCCCCGGCGAGCGCGCCGCGCCGGCCGATCCGGAGACCGAGGCGATCCGGTTGCTGCAGAGCGAGCTGGGCGCCCGTCCGGTGGACGACTGAGCCAGCGTGCCCGGCCGGGGACCGTTACCCTGAAGGCCCCGAGTCGAAGGAGCACGTGGTGACGCGCGGTGGTGGCTTCGGCGGTCAGCCGAACATGCAGCAGCTGATGAAGCAGGCGCAGAAGATGCAGCAGCAGCTGCAGGACGCTCAGGCCGAGCTGGCCTCGACCGAGGTCACCGGTACGGCGGGGGGCGGTCTCGTGACCGCGACGCTCCTGGGCTCGGGGGAACTCACCGCGCTCTCGATCGACCCGAAGGCGGTCGATCCGGACGACGTGGAGACGCTGCAGGATTTGATCGTCGCCGCCGTCCGCGATGCGAGCCGTGCGGCCAGCGAGCTCGCCGCCGAGAAGATGGGACCGCTCACTGGCGGCGCCGACCTCGGCGGTTTGGGCATCCCCGGCCTATGAGCGTCTGATGTACGAGGGCGCCGTTCAGGACCTCATCGACGAACTCGGCCGGCTGCCCGGCGTCGGACCCAAGAGTGCGCAGCGCATCGCCTTCCACCTGCTCGCCGCCGAACCGGCTGACGTCGAACGGCTCGCCGCCACCCTGATCCGGGTCAAGAACGAGGTGCGGTTCTGCACCGTGTGCGGCAACGTGGCCGAAGCGGACGTTTGCCGAATCTGCAGCGACCCGCGCCGTGACCCCGCCGTCATCTGCGTGGTCGAGGAGCCCAAGGACGTCAACGCCGTCGAGCGCACCCGCGAGTTCCGCGGCCGCTACCACGTGCTCGGCGGCGCGATCAGCCCGATCGACGGGGTCGGGCCGGATGACCTGCGCGTCCGCGAGTTGCTGACGCGGCTGCAGGACGGCACCGTCACCGAGATCATCCTGGCGACCGACCCGAACCTCGAGGGCGAAGCCACGGCGACCTACCTGGCCCGGCTGATCGGCCCGATGGGGCTCACCGTCACCCGGCTGGCCAGCGGGCTGCCCGTCGGCGGCGACCTCGAGTACGCCGACGAGGTCACCCTCGGCCGTGCCTTCTCCGGACGACGGCGGGTGGATTAGGTGCCTGCCGGACGGGCGCGATCGCACCGCGGTCTGTACTGGGCCGCGGTGCTGCTCTCGCTCGTCCTCGTCGTTGCCGGCGGCATCGTCGCCTACCTCGGCTACACCGCGACCTCCGGGCCGGACGGTGCGGTCAAGGGCTACTTCTCCGCGCTGCAGCGCGGGGACGCCGGTAGCGCGCTCGCGTTCGGCGACATCCCGCCGGGCCCGCACACGCTGCTCACCGACACCGTGTTGGCCGAGCAGCAGCGCATCGCGCCGATCAGGTCGGTGCAGGTCGTGTCCGTCCAGCACGACGGCACCGACCGTGCGACCGTCACAGTGCACTACGACATCGACTTCCCGGACGGCGCGCAGCGGATCACCGATCAGGTGCCGGTGATCAAGGACGGTTCGTCCTGGGACCTGGTCCGCACCGCGATCCCGACGCAGATCGAGCTGACCCACGCGCTCGAGCGGGCGACGATCGCCGGCGCCGGCATTCCGGACGGCGACACCCTGCTGTTCCCGGGCGCGCTGCCGATCACGTTCGACACCCCGTACCTGGAGCTCGGGGCGGGCGTGGTCACGTTCGCGACGCGCTCGCAGGTGAACGCCACCGTCGAGGTCAGCCCGGCCGGGCGCAGTGCCGTGGCCGATGCGTTGAGCAGCGCGTTGCGCGCCTGCGTGACATCCGGCGGCAAGGGGTACTGCCCGCTGCCGTCGGACCGGTACGTGCCGGGCAGCCTGGAGGGACGACTGCTCGCGGGCGTCGCCGAGCGGATGACGCTCGCCGTCGATCCCGCAGCCGCCGGTGTCATCGACGTAGGTGGCACCGTCCCGTTCCGTGGCAGGTTCGGCAAGCTCAGCTTCGAGAATGTGCCGTCCACGCGGTACGGCACCATCGCGCTGCCGCTGACGGCGACCGTCTACGCGGTGCAGCCGGTGCGCGTGCAATGGGCGGACGGACAGTGAGCCGCCAGCAGCGCCCGCACGGGCGGCCGCGCGTCGCCGTTCGTCTGCTCGCGGGGCTCGGCGCGTTGCTCGTTGCCCTGGTCGCTGTGGGCCTGCTGGGCGCGCCCGCAGCATCGGCCGCGCCCGGGCCGGTGAACGCGCCGGAGTACTGGTTCGACACCTGGCACGTCCCGCAGCTGTGGCGGGTCGGTGCGCGCGGCCAGGGCATCACCATCGCCGAGATCGACACCGGCGTGAACGCGCGGCTGCCCGAGCTCGCCGGCCGGGTGCTATCCGGCAAGGACTACGGGATGCCGGGCAACGGCCGGGTCGACCGCAGCACCGACCCGTTCGGCCACGGGACCGCGATGGCCTCGATCATGGTCGCGCGCAGGGGCACCCTCGGGATCACCGGCATCGCGCCGGGCGCCCGCATCATGCCTATCGCGGTGCCGCTGTCGGGCACTACCGACCGCTCCCCGGACGACCATGTGGCCGACGCAATCCGCTGGGCCGCCGATCACGGCGCGAAGGTCATCACGATGGCGCTGGGCGGCGTCCGCGACCCGCACACCACGGACGAGCCGTGCCCGTCCGACGAGCAGTCGGCGATCTACCACGCGCTGCGCAAGGGCGCGATCCTGCTGGCCGCGGCCGGCAACCGGGGCGACAGCGGCAACGCCGTCGAACAGCCGGGGGTGTGTCTCGGCGTCGTCTCCGTCGGCGCGGTGAACCGCAGGGACAAGGTGGCCTCGTTCTCGGCGCGGCACAAGTACGTCAGCTTCGACGCCCCGGGTGTCGGCGTGCCCTCGCTCGGACGCATCCCCGGCCAGGCGTACGCCGGCAACGGCACCAGCCAGGCGACGGCGCTGGCCAGCGCGGTGACCGCGCTGGTCTGGTCCAAGCACCCGTCGCTGACCGGTCGGCAGGTCGTGGCCCGGCTGCTCGCCACGCTCGACAACCGGACGGCCCGGCCGACGCCCGCCTACGGGTACGGGATCCTCGACGGCTACCGCGCCGTGACTGCGAATGTGCCCGCGGACGCACCCAATCCGGTGTACGCCCGGGCGATGCCGTTCCTCGAACGCGACCAGGCCTTCTCCCGCGTCCATCCCGCTGCGCCGAAGCCGGCGGTCACCGGCGTTCGGTCCACCGGCACGTTCGACATCGGCACCGCGCCCCGGCTGAAGGTGCCGCAGGTGGTTGTCGGGTTCTGCCTCGGCATCGCGGGACTGCTGGCGCTGGCCGCGCTGCTCGTCGGTCCCGCCGTCCTGCGACGGCGCCGTCCGTCGGCATCGGACGGGCCCAGCGCGCAGCTGCCGACGGTCGACGAGCACGGGGTGGAGTGGCATCAGATCCTGGGTCCCGAGCCGCCGACCGCGAGCGGCACGTGAGCGTGCGGTTCTCGCGCGGCCGGCTCGGCTATGTCGTGGTCGCCGCGGTTCTCGTGGCGGTCGGCTTCGGCACGTACACGATCGGCAGCGGCGGCTCCTCGCCGGCGGACGTGGTCCGCTCGTACCTGGGCGCGCTCTCGCGCGGCGATGCCGACGCCGCGCTCGCCCTCGGCACCGCGCCGGGTGACCGCACCTTGCTGACCGACGACGTACTGCGCCAGCAAGAGAGCCTCGCACCGATCAGCGGGATCCGGGTGCTCGACAGCCGGACCGGATCCAGTGGCGCGGTCGTCCGGGTGCGGTACCGGATCGGCGCGCAGACCGTCACCGACGCGGTCGAACTGCTGCGGCGCGGCGACGGCTGGGCGCTGAGCCACGTCGCGGTCGACGTCGAGCTGAGCGCCCGATCCAGCCTGCCGGAACCGACCGTCTTCGGGGTCGCCGCGCCGGCCGCCGGTGACCTGTACGTGTTCCCGGGCGTGGTGCAGTTCGGCTCGGCCGACACCGCGTTCGGGCTGGCGCCCGCGACCGCGGTGTTCAGCAACCCGGACGTCCCGGCGATGGCGAACCCCACGCCGGTGCTCAGCGGCACGGGACGCGCGATGCTGACGAAGCTGATCGGCGCCGCGATGACCCGCTGCGCACGGTCACGGTCGCTGCATCCGCACGGCTGCCCGCAGCACGCTTCCCGTCCTACCGCGCACGGCCTGGTCGCCGGCTCGCTTCGCTGGCACGCGCCCCACAGCTACGGCGGCCTGAACAGCACCGACATCACCGTCGGCAGCGACAGCTCGGGCGTGGTGCACGTGAGCGGTCCGCTGACCTGGCGGCTGACCTATTCGGTCCGGCCGGCCCCCGGGAAGCGGGTCGTCTCGCGTGGCCGGGCCGTCCGCTCCAAGGTGAGCGCGACGGTCGACTTCGGCAGCTCGCCGCCGACACTGCAGCTGAACTGACGCGGGGCAACTGAAGGACCCCCCGGCGGTCTACCAGCACACCCCTGCCGAGTGGCGCGTTAGGTCCCCGAGTGGCGCGAAATATCGCGCCACTCGAGGGGTTAACGCGCCACTCGCGGGAGGTGTTCAGCGGGCGCGGTCGCGGGAGACGCGGTTGAGCCCGCTGATCACCGCGCGCAACGAGGCCTGCACGATCGACTCGCTGACCCCGACGCCCCACAGCACCCGGTCGCCCACCTCGATCTCGAGGTATGCGGCGGCCTCGGCGTCACGGCCGGATGTGAGCGCGTGCTCGGCGTAGTCCAGCACGCGCACGTTCAGCCCGCCGAGGCCGAGGTCGACGGCCGACAGCGCTGCGCAGAACGCGGCGATCGGCCCGTTGCCCACGCCGATCAGCTCGTGCTCGGCACCGAACGCGCGGACGGTCGTGTTGATCCGCTCGACTCCGTCCTCGCTGGTGGACGCGAACCGGACCAGCTCGAAGTCGCCGCTCGCCAGGTATTCGCGGGAGAAGATCTCGAACATCAACGGCGCATCGACCTCGCCGCCCTCACCGTCGGTGTGCTGCTGGATCACC
Organism: Jatrophihabitantaceae bacterium; assembly: GCA_035765515.1. Classification (GTDB taxonomy): domain Bacteria; phylum Actinomycetota; class Actinomycetes; order Mycobacteriales; family Jatrophihabitantaceae; genus DASRSS01. The sequence goes on from DASTXN010000068.1 coordinate 7,161, forward strand.
TGGCTGAACTCGATCTGCAGCCGGCGCGGCAGGTCGAGGTGGTGGTCGGTCTTCATGATGTAGGCGACGCCGCCCTTGCCGGACTGCGAGTTGACCCGGATGACGGCCTCGTAGGAACGGCCGACGTCCTTCGGGTCGATCGGCAGGTACGGGATCTCCCACGGCATCTCGCCGACCGGCTTGCCGGCCGCCTTCGCCTGCCGCTCGAGATCGTCGAAGCCCTTCTTGATCGCGTCCTGGTGCGAGCCGGAGAACGACGTGTAGACCAGGTCCCCGGCGTACGGGTGCCGCTCGTGCACGTCGATGCGGTTGCAGTACTCGGCGGTGCGCCGGATCTCGTCGATGTCGCTGAAGTCGATCATCGGGTCGATGCCCTGGCTGTACAGGTTCAGTCCCAGCGTCACCAGGTCGACGTTGCCGCTGCGCTCGCCGTTGCCGAACAGGGTGCCCTCGATGCGCTGCGCGCCGGCCAGCACGGCCAGCTCGGCGTCGGCGGTCGCGGTGCCGCGGTCGTTGTGGGTGTGGACGGACAGGCAGACGTATTCGCGCCGCGACAGGTTGCGGCTCATCCACTCGATCTGGTCGGCGTAGATGTTCGGCGTCGACCGCTCGACGGTGCACGGCAGGTTGAGGACGATCTCGTGGTCCGGCCCGGGTTGCCAGACGTCCATAACGCCCTCGCAGATCTCCAGGCTGAAATCCAGCTCGGTGTCCATGAAGATCTCCGGCGAGTACTCCAGGCCGAAGTCGGTGCCCTGCAGGTGGATGTCGACGTACTTCATGATCGACTGGATGCCGTCCACCGCCACTGCGCGACACTCGGCCCGTCCGTCGCCCTGGAACCCGAAGACCACGCGCCGGAACGTCGGGGCGGCCGCGTTGTACATGTGGACGGTTGCCTGGCGGGCCCCGACCAGTGACTGGACGGTGCGCTCGATGAGCTCCTCGCGCGCCTGGGTCAGGACGGAGATGCGTACGTCGTCGGGGATCTTGTCGCCCTCGATCAGGCTGCGGATGAAGTCGAAGTCGGTCTGGCTCGCGGCCGGGAAACCGACCTCGATCTCCTTGTAGCCCATCTTGACCAGCAGGTCGAACATGGCGTGCTTGCGGGCGGCGTTCATCGGATCGATCAGCGCCTGGTTGCCGTCGCGCAGGTCGGTGGACAGCCAGCGCGGGGCGGCGGTGATCGTCCGGTCCGGCCAGGTGCGGTCGGGCAGGTCGACCGCGGGGAACGGACGGTAGCGGTGGCAGGGCATGCCGGAAGGCTGCTGCGGAAAGGGAATGCTCATGAGGTGCTGCTCCTGATTGACCGGGGTTGGACTGGAAATCCGGTCGGCACAGCACACGGCCCGCGACGAGGGGCCGACCGGTTCCTACCGGGCCTCGTCGCGGCCGCGAAGAAGAAGCAGCGCGCGCATCATGGTCCCCGCAGCATAGCGCGCGCTGTCGGCCAACACCGCATACACTCGCGCGGACCCTTCTCAGGAGGACTCGTGCCACGCGCGCTCATCACCGGCATCACCGGCCAGGACGGCCTGTATCTGTCCGAGCTGCTACTGGACAAGGGATACGACGTCTACGGCATGATCCGCGGCCAGAACAATCCGAAGGCCGAGCTGCTCGCGCGGACCGTCCCCGGCGTCCACGTGCTCGCCGGCGATCTGACCGATCTCTCCAGCCTGATGCGGGCACTGCAGACGGCGCAGCCGGACGAGGTCTACAACCTCGGCGCGATCAGCTTCGTCGCGTACTCATGGGAGCAGGCGGCGCTGACCACCGACGTCACCGCGAAGGGTGTGCTGAACATGCTCGAGGCGACCCGGCTCTTCGCCGGCGACGCGCTCGACAAGGTGCGCTTCTACCAGGCGTCGAGCTCGGAGATGTTCGGCAAGGTCCAGGAGAGTCCGCAGACCGAGAAAACCTTGTTGTGGCCGCGCTCGCCGTACGGCGTGGCGAAGGTGTTCGGTCACTACATGACGGTGAACTACCGCGAGTCGTACGGGATGCACGCGTCCAGCGGCATCCTGTTCAACCACGAGTCGCCGCGCCGGGGTCCGGAGTTCGTCACGCGCAAGGTGTCCCAAGCCGTCGCGGCGATCCACCTGGGTCGGCAGGACAAGCTCGTCATGGGCAACCTGGACGCCCGGCGTGACTGGGGTTTCGCCGGCGACTACGTAGACGCGATGTGGCGCATGCTGCAACAGCCGGAGGGCGACAACTACGTGGTCGCGACCGGTGAGACCCACTCGATCCGGGAGCTGCTGGACGTGGCGTTCGCCGCGGTCGGGATCGAGGATTGGACGCCCTATGTCGAGCAGGATGCGCGCTACCTGCGACCGGCGGAGGTCGACTTCCTGATCGGCGACGCCAGCAAAGCTCACGAGGTTCTCGGCTGGAAGCCGTCCGTCGGGTTCACCGAACTGGTGCAGATGATGGTGGAAGCAGACCTGCGGAGCCTGACCGACAGCGGACGCTGAGGCGATGCGCTCGCTCATCACCGGCGTCACCGGTCAGGACGGCGCATACCTGAGCGCGCTGCTACGCGAGCAAGGCCATGAGGTCTACGGGCTCGTCGCGCCCGGCGACACCGGTGAGCTGCCTGCGGGCGTCCACGCGTTGCCCGGCGACATCCGCGACGGTGACGGGTTGGCGCGCGCGATCGAGGCGGCGGACCCGGACTGGCTTTTCAACCTGGCGGCGATCTCGTCGGTCTCCCGGTCGTGGGACGACCCCGAACTCGTAGCGGAGGTGAACGGCGTCGGCGTGGTCCGGCTGCTGAACCTGCTGCGACAGCGCATCCAGGACGGACATCGACCGACCCGATTCGTTCAGGCCAGCAGCGCGGAGATCTTCGGGGACGCTGCTCCGCCACAGAATGAGAGCACCCCAATCCGCCCGGTCACTCCGTACGGTGCGGCCAAGGCTCTCGCCCATCATGCGGTCTCGGTGTTCCGCACGGCGGGCGTGCCTGCGTGCGCTGCCGTCCTGTACAACCACGAGTCGCCGCTTCGCCCCGCCGGGTTCGTCACGCGAAAGATCACTTCGACCGTGGCTCGCATCGCGACCGGCAGCCGTGAACAGCTCGAGATCGCCGACCTGACCGTGCGCCGGGACTGGGGACACGCTGCCGACTACGTGCGTGCCCTGGCCATGATCGCTGCGTACCCGGAGCCGGGTGACTTCGTGATCGCCTCGGGCGTCAGCCGCAGCGTCGAGGAGTTCGTGGTGGCCGCGTTCGCCCACGTCGGCATCGACGACTGGCGACCGCACGTGCGGGTCGATTCAGGGCTGCGCCGGTCCGCCGACGCGAGGGAGCAGCGCGGCGACGCAGCCAAGGCCCGGGACGTGCTGGGCTGGCGGCCTCAGATCTCGTTCGAGGCGCTGGTCGCCGAAATGGTGGACGCCGATCTCGCAGACCTTCCCTTTTCGTTGTCCGACAGGTAGAACGGTACTGATTCCGTCGTCAAGGACAGCTTCGAGGTTGGTAATGGCTCGTAACGTGCAGAACTTCATCGACGGTAAGTCGGTCGACGCGGCCGACGGGCGTCGGGCGGATCTGGTCAATCCGGCCACCGGGGAGGTGTTCGGGTCGGCGCCGGTGTCCGGCGCCGAGGACGTGGACCGGGCGTACCGGGCGGCCGCGACGGCGTTCGAGTCGTGGCGCGACACGACGCCGTCGGAGCGGCAGCGGGCACTGTTGAAGTTCGCGGACGCGATGGAGTCCCGGGCCGAGGAGATCATCGCGGCCGAGTGTGAGAACACCGGCAAGCCGATCGAGCTGACGCGCACGGAGGAGGTCCCGCCGGCGGTGGACCAGATCCGGTTCTTCGCCGGTGCCGCGCGGCTGCTGGAGGGCCGGTCCGCCGGTGAGTACCTGGCCGGGCACACGTCCTACATCCGGCGCGAGCCGGTGGGCGTGGTCGGGCAGGTCGCGCCGTGGAACTACCCCATGATGATGGCGGTCTGGAAGATCGCGCCGGCGATCGCGGCGGGCAACTGCGTGGTGCTCAAGCCCAGTGACACCACGCCGGTCTCGAGTGCGTTGATGGCCGAGATCGCCGCGGAGTTCCTGCCGCCGGGCGTGTTCAACGTGGTGTGCGGTGACCGGGACACCGGCCGGGAGATCGTCTCGCACCGGACGCCGGCGATGGTGTCGATCACCGGCTCGACCCGCGCCGGGTACGAGGTGGCTGCCGCGGCCGCGAAGGACCTCAAGCGCACCCATCTCGAACTCGGCGGCAAGGCCCCGGTGATCGTGTTCGACGACGCGGACGTCGAGTTCGCCGCGGAGAACATCGCGATCGCCGGCTACTTCAACGCCGGGCAAGACTGCACCGCCGCCACCCGCGTGCTCGCCGGCCCGAAGATCGCCGACGACTTCGCCGCCGCCCTGGCCGAACAGGCCAAGAACACCAAGACCGGCATGCCCGACGACGCCGACGTGCTCTACGGCCCGCTGAACAACGCCAACCAGCTCGAACGCGTCGGCGGCTTCTTCGACCGGCTCCCCGACCACGCCCAACTGCTCGCCGGCGGCACCCGTCAAGGCAGCAGCGGCTACTTCTGGCAGCCCACCGTCCTGGCCGGCATGCGCCAGGACGACGACGCCATCCAGAACGAGATCTTCGGCCCCGTCATCACCGTGCAAACCTTCACCGACGAGGACGAAGCCGTCCGCTGGGCCAACGACAACGAATACGGCCTCGCGTCCTCGGTCTGGACGAAGGACCACGGCCGCGCCATGCGCGTCTCCCGCCGCCTGGACTTCGGCTGCGTCTGGGTCAACGCGCACATCCCCATCGTCGCCGAAATGCCGCACGGCGGGTTCAAGCACTCCGGCTACGGCAAGGACCTGTCCGTCTACGGCCTGGAGGACTACACCCGCATCAAGCACGTCATGCACAACATCGACTTCTGAAGTGCTGGCGCGAAGGGACAAAGAGCACCGTTGAAATCTTGGCCCGTCGCGCATCACCGGCCGCGCCCGTCCAGCCCTAGCCTTGACGCATGAGCCACACCATCGCGGCCGAACTGGTCGCCAACGTCGGCATCGTCTCGGTCAAGGCCGGCGACGTCGTCGGCCCGTCCGACACTCTGGTGATCCTGGAGTCGATGAAGATGGAGATCCCGGTGCTGGCCGAGGTGGCCGGCACCGTCACCGAGGTCGCCGTGAACCCGGGCGACACGATTCGCGAGGGCGACGTCATCGCGATCATCGAGGAGAGCAAGTAGCGAGATGAGCATCGAGCAGAAGCGCGTCCGGGCGACGGCGATCCCGGGACCGCGTTCGGTCAAGCTGCACGCCCGCAAGACTGCCGCGGTCGCGTCCGGTGTCGGCACCACGCTGCCGGTGTATGTGCGTGAGGCCGGCGGTGGGATCGTCGTGGACGTCGACGGCAACCAGCTGATCGACTTCGGGTCAGGCATCGCGGTGACCACGGTCGGCAACTCCGCGCCACGGGTCGTCGAGGCGGTGCAGCGGCAGGTCGCCGACTTCACGCACACCTGCTTCATGGTCACGCCGTACGAGCAGTACGTCGCGGTGGCCGAGAAGCTCAACGAGCTGACACCCGGCACGCACGAGAAGCGATCGGCGCTGTTCAACTCCGGCGCCGAGGCCGTCGAGAACGCGATCAAGATCGCGCGGCACGCGACCGGACGGCAGGCAGTCGTCGCGTTCGACCACGCGTACCACGGCCGGACGAACCTGACGATGGCGCTGACCGCGAAGAACATGCCGTACAAGCAGGGCTTCGGGCCGTTCGCGTCGGAGATCTACCGGGTGCCGATGGCATACCCGTACCGGTGGCCGACGGGTCCGGACAATTGCGCGGACGAGGCGTTCAGCGAGTTCGTCGAGCTCGTGCACGCGCAGGTGGGTGAGTCGAACACGGCCGCTGTGATCGTCGAGCCGATCCAGGGCGAGGGCGGGTTCATCGTTCCCGCGCCCGGCTTCCTCGCCCGCGTCGCCGAATGGTGCCGCGAGCACGGGATCGTGTTCGTCGCCGACGAGATCCAATCCGGCTTCTGCCGCACTGGCGACTGGTTCGCGTGCGAGCACGAGGGCGTCGTCCCGGACCTGATTACGACCGCGAAGGGCATCGCCGGCGGGCTGCCGCTGGCCGCCGTCACCGGCCGCGCGGAGATGATGGACGCGGTGCACGGCGGCGGGCTCGGCGGCACCTACGGCGGCAACCCGGTCGCGTGTGCCGCGGCGCTGGGCGCGATCGAGACGATGGCGGCCGAGGACCTGTGCGGTGCCGCGCGGCGGATCGAGTCGGTGATGCGCCCGCGGCTGGAGCAGCTCGCCGGCAAGTATGACCAGATCGGCGACGTTCGCGGTCGCGGTGCCATGCTGGCGGTCGAGCTGGTGGACGGCGATGGCAGCAAGGCCCCCAACCCGGCGCTGACCGCGAAGGTCTCGATGGCCTGTCACGAGCAGGGGCTGATCACGCTGACCTGTGGCACGTTCGGCAACGTGATCCGGTTCTTGCCCCCGCTGGTCATCGGGGACGACCTGCTCAATGAAGGCCTGGACATCCTCGAGGGCGCGCTCGCCACGTCCGTCTGAGCCGCGCGACGTTTGCCCGCGAGTGGGCACCTGTGCCGCGAGTGGGCGTCTATACGTGCCCACTCGGCGCGCGAGTGCCCACTCGCGGGAAATCCGCGCGGACGCTGCCGGTATCCTGAAGGCTCCGCCAGCCGTGAGCTTTTGGGAGTTCGTCGTGGGTCTCGTCGTGCAGAAGTACGGCGGCTCATCCGTCGCCGACGCCGAGCGCATCAAGCGGGTGGCCGAGCGCATCGTCGCGACGTCCCGCGAGGGCAACGAGGTCGTGGTCGTCGTCTCCGCGATGGGCGACACGACCGACGAGTTGATCGACCTGGCCGAGCAGATCGTCCCGGTTCCTGCGGGCCGCGAGTACGACATGCTGCTGACCGCCGGCGAGCGGATCTCGATGGCCCTGCTCGCGATGGCGATCAACTCCCTGGGCGGCAGGGCCGAGTCGTTCACCGGTTCGCAGGCCGGCGTGCTCACGACGTCCGTCCATGGCAAGGCGCGCATCGTCAACATCACGCCGGGCCGCGTTCGCAGCTCGCTGGACGCCGGCAACGTCGCGATCGTCGCGGGCTTCCAGGGCGTCAGCCCGGACACCAAGGACATCACCACGCTCGGCCGCGGCGGCTCGGACACCACCGCGGTCGCGCTCGCCGCCGCGATGGATGCGGACGTTTGCGAGATCTACACCGACGTGGACGGCGTGTTCAGCGCCGACCCGCGGATCGTCCCCAATGCGCGGCGGCTGGACACCGTCACCTACGAGGAGATGCTCGAACTGGCCGCATGCGGGGCGAAGATCCTGCACCTGCGCAGCGTCGAGTACGGCCGCCGCTACGGCGTGCCGATCCACGTCCGCTCGTCGTTCTCGAACAAGCCCGGCACCGTCGTGGCCGGTCACATGGAGGATCTTGCTGTGGAAGACGCGATCATCAGCGGAGTTGCGCACGACCGCAGCGAGGTCAAGGTGACGGTGGTGGGCGTGCCGGACAAGCCCGGCGAGGCCGCCGCGATCTTCACCGAACTGGCCGGCGCGGAGATCAACCTGGACATGATCGTCCAGAACATCTCGACCGGTGGGACGGGCCGCACCGACGTGTCGTTCACGCTGCCCGCCACCGACGGACCGACGGCCGTGGCCGCGCTGCGCAAAGTGCAGGACCGGGTCGGCTTCGAGAACATCCTGTACGACGACCACATCGGCAAGCTCTCGCTGGTCGGCGCGGGCATGCGCTCGCACCCCGGCGTTTCGGCGAAGTTCTTCGCCGCGCTCGCTGAGGCGGGCATCAATGTCGAGATGATCTCCACCTCGGAGATCCGCATCTCGGTCGTGTGCCGGGACACCGACCTGGACGAGGCGGTGCGCGTGGTCCATGACGCCTTCGAGCTCGGCTCGGACCAGGAAGAGGCGGTCGTCTACGGAGGTACCGGACGATGAAGGTAGGTGTCGTCGGCGCGACCGGTCAGGTCGGTGGCGTGATGCGCCGCATCCTCGCCGAGCGATCGTTCCCGGTGGACGAGATCCGGTTCTTCGCCTCGGCCCGGTCCGCCGGCTCGACGCTGCAGTGGGAGGGCGTGGACGTCCGTGTCGAGGACGCCGCGACGGCCGACCCTTCCGGGCTCGATGTCGCGCTGTTCTCTGCGGGGGGCGGGACGTCCCGCGAGCTCGCGCCGAAGTTCGCAGCCGCGGGCGTCACCGTGATCGACAACTCGTCGGCATGGCGGATGGACCCGGACGTCCCCCTGGTGGTGGCCGAGGTCAACGGTGCTGAGATCGCCAATGCCCGTAAGGGAATCATCGCGAACCCGAACTGCACCACGATGGCCGCGATGCCGGTGCTCAAGCCGCTGCACGACGAGGCCGGGCTGACCCGCCTGGTCGTGTCCACCTACCAGGCGGTTTCCGGTGCGGGCCTGGCCGGCGTCGACGAGCTCGACAAGCAGGTACATGCCGGTGTCGACCGCGCCAGCGAGTTCACGCATGACGGTGCGGCCGTATCACTGGGCGAGCCGGCGAAGTTCGCCCGTCCGATCGCGTTCAACGTGCTGCCGCTCGCCGGTTCTGTCGTCGACGACGGCTCGCTGGAGACCGACGAGGAGCAGAAGCTGCGCAACGAGTCGCGCAAGATCCTCGGCATTCCCGACCTGCGCGTCGCCGGCACGTGCGTGCGGGTTCCGGTCTTCACCGGACATTCGCTGTCGATCAACGCCGAGTTCGCCCGCGCACTCACGGTCGAGCGCGCCACCGAACTGCTTGCCCGCGCGCCGGGTGTCGAGCTCGCCGAGATCCCGACCCCGCTCGCCGCGGCCGGCCAGGATCCGTCCTATGTCGGGCGCATCCGCCAGGACCAGAGCGTCGACGGCGGACGCGGCCTGGCGCTGTTCGTGAGCAACGACAACCTGCGCAAGGGCGCCGCGCTCAACGCCGTCCAGATCGCGGAACTGCTCGTTACGCGGTCCTGACGGCGGGTTGACCCGCGGAACGGTTCAGCTGGACAGCGCCGCTTGCTGTGGAATGATTGCCGCTGCCCAGCCTGGCTGATCGTCTGGCGACGCCAGCTGCTCAGCCCGGAGGTGGCCAGGACATGATCGAGTTGCTGCGCGCCGCTGCCGCAAAGGATCCGGAGCAGGTCGCGATCGTCTCGGCGACGGGTCGGCTCACCTACGCGGAGCTGGTCGGCCGGGCCGAGCGCACTGCCACGGCGCTGCAGGCGCGTGGCGCCACTCGTTTCGCCGCACTGGACAGCGATCCGGCAGTCATCTGGACGTTGCTAGCCGCCGGGTCGCTCGCCGGCGCCGAGTCGTGCATCTACCCGCCCGCCGCGCCGGACAGTGATATCGCCACGCTGCGCGAACGGTTCGGGCACGCGCTGCTGATCAGCTCGCGCGAACTGCCCGGGCAGCCCGACGTGGTCCGTCCGGACGACCTGCTCGGGCCCGACAGGCTGGTCGCCGAACCACCGGCGGGCCCGCGGCCGTTGCTGATCCTGACCAGCGGCACCACGGGTCCGTCCAAGGCGGCGGTGCACGACTGGTCACGCGTGCTGCGGATGGCCGAGGGAGTGCAGGCCACTCCAGAACACCGGTGGTTGCTCGCCTACGGGTTGAACCAGTTCGGTGGCCTGCAGATCCTGATCCACGTTGCGGCTGCGATGGCCACGCTTGTCGCCGGTGAGTCGTTCCGGCCGCGCGACGGTCTGGCGGCGATGCGCCGCTGGGACGTCACGCATGCGAGCGGTACCCCGACGTTCTGGCGCTTCCTACTCGCCGAACTGCGCGGCGACGGCGGCCCGGTGCCGCCGTTGCGGCAGGTGTCGCTCAGTGGTGAGGCGGTCCCGGCGTCGCTGCTCGAGCAGCTGAAGCAGGCGTTCCCGCAGGCGCGGCTGTCGCAGATCTACGGCGCGACAGAGATGGGCCAGACGATCACGGTCCGCGACGGTCGAGCGGGGCTGCCGTTGAGCTTTCTGGAGGACGGCGAGGTCACCTTCAAGGTCGTTGACGGCGAACTGTGGGTCCGCACGCGCTCGGCGATGCTGGGCTACTTCGGCGAGCAGTCCGCTGCGTCCGATGCCGCCGACTCGTGGCGGCCGACTGGCGACCTCGTCGAAATCGTCGACGACCGCATCCAGTTCCGCGGCCGAAAGACTGATGTGATCAACGTCGGCGGGGTGAAGATCCACCCGTTGCCGATCGAGGAACTCGTCTGCCGGGTCGAGGGTGTCGCGCTGGCCCGGGTGTTCGGCCGGCCGAACGCGATGGTCGGCCACATCGTGGCGCTCGAAGTCGTTCCGCAGCCCGGCGCGGACGAAGACGAACTCCGCGACATGATCCGAACCGCGTGCGCCGATCTGCCGCCTGCCGCGCGTCCCCGCAGCATCAAGATCGTCCCGAGCCTGGCGATGCCGGGTAACAAGGTGATCAGAGGAGTCGAGCAGTGACGCAGTCCGCGGCCCGCGTGGTCATCATCACCGGAGGCAGCCGCGGTCTGGGCGCGGGCATCGTCCAGTCGTTCCTCGACTCCGGAGACCGAGTCGCGACCTGCGCGCGCTCGCGCACCGCGCAGATCGACAAGTGGCTCGACGACCCGGCGACCGCTGACCGCCTCATCTTCCACGAGGTCGACCTGAGCGACCGTCCGGCGACGGCCGCGTTCGTCCAGGATGTCGTCGCGCGTTGGGGCGGCGTCGACGTGCTGGTCAACAACGCAGGTGTGGCGCGGGACGGGGTGCTGGCGACGGCTTCCGACGAGGACGTCGACGTTGTCGTGGACCTGAACCTGAAGGGCACGCTGTACATCACGAAGCTGGCTTGCCGACGCATGCTCGCCCGCGGCCACGGGAGCATCGTGAACATCTCGTCGATCGTCGGCATCTCCGGCTACCGCGGGCTTTCGGTGTACAGCGCCACGAAGGCAGCGCTGGACGGCATGACGCGCGCGCTCTCGCGGGAACTCGGTTCGCGCGGCATCACCGTCAATTCGGTCGCGCCGGGCTACCTGCGCACCGAGATGTCGCACGGGTTGGACGATGCGCAGCTGGGGCAGATCGTGCGCCGGACCCCGGCGGGCCGGCTGGGAGAACCCGCCGACATCGCGCGGGTCGTGCAGTTCCTGGCCGCACCCGAGAACGACTACCTGACGGGGCAGGTCATCGTCGTGGACGGCGGGCTCACCGCCTGAGCCCGAAACTCCTGCGCCTAGGCGGCGCGGGCTGAGGTTCAGGCCGCGGAGAGCGCCTTGTAGAACTCGAAGATCTCGCCGACCGTCTCGGGCAGGCTGTCGCCCGCGGCGAAGGGGTCTGTGCCGAACTCGTCCTCGAGCAGGGCGGACAGCTCGGCGGCTTCCAGCGAGTCCAGCTCAAGTCCGTCACCGTAAAGGCCAAGATCGTCGGTCAGCTCCTCCGGTGCCTTGCCCACGCGATCGAGGAACTCGACGATGATCTCCCGAACTCTGCTCAGATCCGCGCTCACAACGCTGCCTTCCGCTCCTGGATCGGTTCCGGCGCGACGAGGTCTGCGCCGTGCTCAGTATGACGTTGACTGAGTATGACCGAGTCGCCACGCGACTGCATCCCGGCGGTCAGCCGAGCTGGTTCCACTCGAACGGCTCCATGTCGCGCAAGACGCGGCGCCGTCGGTTGCGGGGCAAGTGGTCGATGAACAGCGTCCCCCGCAGGTGGTCCGTTTCATGCTGTAGGCAACGGGCGAAGAATCCAGTGCCGCTTACCTCGATCGGCGAGCCGGTCCTGTCGACGCCGCGGACCTGAGCGGCCGATGCCCGCGCGAGCTCATGATAGGGCCCAGGCACCGACAGGCAACCTTCCTCGCTTATCACCGGTTCGCCCGAAGTCGATATCGTCGGGTTCACGACGTGCCCGACCTGGTGCACGCCGTCGTCGTCCGGGCAGTCGTACACGAAGACTGCGAGATCAACCCCGATCTGAGGTGCTGCGAGGCCGACGCCCTCGGCCACCGCCAGCGAGGCGAACATGTCTTCGACAAGCTGAGCCAGTGCGTCGTCGAACGCCGTCACCTGCCGGCACGGCGCCTGCAGGACGGGGTCACCCGCGACCCTGATCTTTCGTGCATTCCCGGTCACAGCCCGCGAGCCTACCGATCGGCCATACCAGGTTCTGCGGCCAAGACCGCAACCTGTTCCAGCTTGCCTCGTTAGCCATGGCATGCGGGTGCACGTTCACGACTACAGCGGCCACCCGTTCCAGGTTCAGCTCTCGCGGCAGCTCGCGGCCCAGGGTCACGAGGTGGTGCACGGGTACTGCACGCAGTACGTGACCGGGCGGGGGTTGCTGGAACGGGGCCCCGGGGATCCGACGACTCTGGCTTTCGCGCCGCTGTCCGCTGGGGTGCCCCTGGTGAAGTACGCCCCCGTCGCCCGCACGCGCTTCGAGCTCAGCTACGCCGCCGCCTGGCAGCGCCAGCTCGACGCCGACCAGTTCGACGTCGTCGTCGCCTGCAACGTCCCGCTGTTCGCGCTGGCCAGGATGCGCCAGTACTTTGCTGCGAGAGGCCAGCGGTGGGTGCTGTGGCACCAGGACATCTACAGCCTCGCCCTCGCCGCGGAGGCAAGCAACCGGCTGCCTCGCCCGGCCGCGACCGCCGTGTCCGCGGCGGTGCAGCGCTTGGAAGCCGCTCAGGTCCGTTCGGCCGACGCCGTCGTGGCGATCGGAGAGGGCTTCGTCCGCCAGTACCGCGAATGGGGGCAACGGTCGGACCATGTGCGGGTGATCCCGAACTGGGCGCCGCTCGAGCACATCCGTCCCGGCCGGCGCGACAACCAGTGGGCCGCCCGGAACCAACTGCCGACGGAACCGGTGCGGTTGCTCTATGCAGGAACCCTCGGGCGCAAGCACAATCCCCTCCTGCTGCTGGACGTCTTGGACGCAGTCCGTGCGCGCGGCGTTGATGCAATCCTCACCGTCGTCAGCGAGGGCATCGGGGCTGACGATCTGGCGGCAGCGGCCGGGGATCGCTCGGACGTGCGAATCCTTGGATACCAGTCGGCAGAAGACCTGCCGGACATGCTGGCTAGCGCGGACGCGGTGATCGCACTGCTCGAACCGCACGCGGCAAGCTTCTGCGTGCCGAGCAAGGTGCTGAGCTACCTTTCCGCCGGACGTCCGATCGTGGCGCTCGTTCCCGAAGGCAACCCGGCAGCCGACGACGTCGCTGTGGCCGGCGGCTTCGTCGGCCCGCCGACACGGGAGGGAGCACGGTCCGCCGGTGAATGGGTAGCCGACCTGGGACGCGATCCGGAGGGACTGGCGGTTCTCGGCAAGCGGGCCCGGGCACTGGCCGAGGAACGGTTCGACATAGGGCGCATCGGAGCACAGTTCGAGGGCCTCTTGCAACAGGTCGTTGCTGGTGTCGAGGTGCCGGTCGCGGCCCGGAGGCGAGAGGTAAAACTGGAGCGTTCCGGGTCGCGGGAGCATGCGGTATCCGCTGGTTCGCGCTCACCCGGCGCCCCATGACGCCGTCGTCGCCCACCGCCCGCATCACGAGCGATGGGGGGCGGGTGTGCCACGGCGATCCCGTCCGCTGACCCGTTCGGAGCGCTATTACGCATTCCTCGACAGCGTGACGCCGATGGCCATCGTCGTGGTGGCCGACCTTGACAGGTGTCTTCCCGTTGAGCGCGTGCAGCGGTGCTGGGAGGAGTTCGTCGACGCGCGGTGCCTACCGCGGCTGCAGGTCCGTGACGATCTGACTCTCTATGACGCCCGCCCGTCCATCGATTTCGCGGCAGACGAATGTACGGCGGCAGGGTGGGATGCAGCGATCGGCGACGCGGTGCGCGAACCCTTCGGGCTCGATCGTCAGATGCGGTGCCGGTATCTGCCGAGCCCGGGCGAGGGTCGGGCGCGGCTGTACTTGCTCGTGCACCACGCGGTCACTGACGGACGTGGGGCGATGGCAGAGATGCAGGCACTGCTGAGGCTCCTGGACGGGCAGCCCGTGGCCGAACAGTTCGAGCTACCGCAGCCGGGAACATTGCGAACGTTCCCATGGCAGTCCGACCGGCAGGCCTTCATCCGTCTGCTGCGAGAACTCCGGATGCAAAATGACGAGGCGGGTCCGCCGCAGCCGCGGGACTGGAAGCAACCGATCGAGTACGACCGCGTACCGCGGTTTCAGACGCTGGTCATCGAGCCGGACGTGACCCGAGCATTGCTGGTGCGCGCCAAACGTGAACGCGCCAGCGTCTATGCCGTGACTGCCGCAGCGTGGTTGTGCAGCCTCGCGGAGACCGTCGTCGCCGAAAGGGAACCCACACTCCAGCTAGCCACCTCTGTCGACCTGGCGACGATGCCTGCTGATCCGGTTGCCGCGCGATCGGCCGTCGTCGGCATAATCGCAAAGCGCTATCGGGTAGATCCCGCTGATCCGTGGGCGCTGGCTCGCCGAATCCGCAGCGCCATGAACGAGGCGGTGGAGGTAGGCGAGGGCGAACTGTTCTTTGAGCTTGCCCGGGTGGAGACATATGCCGACATCGAGACGGGCGCTCGCATGATGGCCCGGGCACTTGCCAGCGCTCCACCAGCGCTGAGCGTCACGAACATGGGAAACGTGGACGCGGCCGAGGACCCGGCGTGGGTTCGCACGTTGTACGCCAACCTACCGACCGCGCCGAATCAACTGGTATCCGCCCCCGGCCTCACCTATCGCGGTCGGCTCGTACAGGGCGTCGCGACGGCCGATCAACAGGTCGCTCCGGACGTGGCCGAGGCCCTGGTCAGTGCATACCGCGCCCGCATCCATGACCTGGCGAACGTCTGAATCCGCGGAAGGTCGACTGCATCATGCGAATCCACATGCCGCGTAAGCCGTACACCATCGTCGCCGTCGTAGCGGCCCTCCTCTGCTATGTGCTGGTGATGGTGCTGTGGGTGGGCGGGTCACCCGCCGGACCATCCCATTCCTTCGAGGCGAAGGGCGTGCCGCCCACGACGAGCTTGCCGACAGACCCAGCGACGTCACCGGCCACGGCGCCCGCGCATTCCAGCCCCCCGACGGGTTCGCCGCTAACCGGGCTGCTGCCCCAGCAGCTTCGCCAGGCGTTCGAGTCGTCGCGCGATGCAAACCACAGCGGCCTGCCAGCCAGGTCGGTGCGAATCGAGGTGACCTCGGACGGGATCATCGCCGGCATTGGCTACCTGGTCGCCAACGGCAGGCCACCCAGCTACGCCGGACACTGGTACCACTCACCGTTCATCGTGAACACGGTGGCCTACAGCGGGGGGCTGACCTCATTCGTCGCGGCTCAGGCGGGACCGACGGCCTCCCGAATCACTTGCACGCTCACCGTAGACGGCAAGCTCGCGATGCGTCGGACGGCACACGGTCCGCACAAGATCGTGACATGCCTGGGGTGATGGGATTCGATGCCGACGCGCCTACTTGCGCCGCGCGTAGATCACCAGTGTCATCTGCATGGCCTTCGGCAACCGTGGCTCAACTGCCATGATGGACCGCGCAAGCCTTGGCCAGCGCATGAAGTACTGCTCTTGTCCGACGCGATGTAGTGCCGTCCACTCGAAGTCGCGATCGAGCAGACGGTGCAGTGAGCGCTCGGAGTTCATCAGATAGCGCGTCGGGAAGACGTCCTTCTCCAGTCGGTTGGGCTGCAGCACCGACAACCACCTGCTGTGTTTTTCGTTCGGCACCGCTCGCGCGACCATTGAGAGCGGGGAATGCCGACTGATTGTGCGGGCCACGAACGCCCCGCCTGGCCTGAGCGTGCGAGTCAGTTCGCCCACGAATGCGGCCGGGTCGTCTACGTGCTCGAGCACGAAGTCGCTGACCGCCAGATCCACCGACGTGTCGTCGACAGGCCAGCGCCCCGAGCCGTCGATGAGGCGGAACTCGTCCAGTAACGGGTTCTGCGCACCCACTGGGTCGACATCTATGCCGATCACGCGACGACCCGAACCGCGCAGGTCATGGAAGATCCGATCGCTGGCCTCGTCGGCCATGCTGCCGCGGCCGCATCCCACGTCCAGAACGACGCTCGAGCGTGCCGCTAGGGCCTGTGCAACGCCGAGGAACGGCACGACACTGTCCCAGCCGGATTTCTTGAAGTCGAAGACCTCGTCCCACCCGAGCACCTGGGCCATCGGATCTCCCATCGGTTTTCGCGAGGCGCAGTGGCCGCGTGTCGGTCGATGGCGTGGACGATACCGATACGGCGGCTGGTTGTATTGCGGAATGAGGCTGGTGGTGGATGCGATCGGGGTGCGGCCCGGCAGCGCGGCGATCGTAATCGAGGGCCTGCTCCGCGGTTGGGAGCAGGTCGCACCCGAAGACGAACTTGTGGTACTGACCGACGGGCAACCGGCGTTCGATGTTCCCGCCATTGCGGCGGTGCAGCGGCTCGTGGACGGTCGCGCTGGACTGCGTGCGCGGCTGGCCGCGCAGACGACCGGCGTGCGCCTGGCCTGCCGTCGGCTCGGCGCCGACGCCCTGCTGTCGTCGGTGACCGCCGGAGCGTTCCTCGGCGCTGCTTGCCCGCGCGGGGCGATCGTCTACGACTTGCGACACGAGTTGCGGCCTGAGCAGTTCTCCTTCGGACGGCGCCTGATCCGCAGGGTCGCTTACGGCTGGACGTTCCGTCGCGCGAACGCACTGTTCTGCATCTCTGAACGCACGCGGCAGGACGTCCTCGCCACCCGGCCGTGGCTGGCCGCCAAGACCCACGCCACGCTGCTGGGTGCCGACCATGCGGCCGACTGGCGGCCCGCGGGGACCCCGGCTGGAACTCGGTACGTGCTCGCGTTCGGTCACTTCCCGAACAAAAATCTCGCCGGTGTGCTCCACGCGTGGCAGGTGTTCGCGCCGCACGTCGACCTGCGGCTGCGCGTGTGCGGTCTGCCGCGGGACGCCCGGGCCTGGGCAGAGCGCACCGTCGCAGAACTCGGACTCGGCGAGACCGTAGAGCTGCTGGGCTGGCTTGATGACGGGCAGTTCCGCTCCGTGTTCGCCGGCGCCGCCGCAGTCTTGTTCCCGTCCGACTTCGAAGGATTCGGACTGCCGGTGGTCGAGGCAATGCTGCTGGGCATTCCGGTCGTCGTCTCGACGGACCGAGCCTTGCTGGAGGTCAGCGGCGGTCACGCGGTGGTCGCGACGGACGAGCGCCCGGAGACGTTGGCTGCGGCGATCGATTCGGCGCTGAACCGCCCGCCCGGCGCGGTCGAGGCCGCGATGGCCCACGCCCGCACATTCACCTGGGCGCGCATGGCACGGCAAGTCCGCGATATCCTCTCCCGCCCGGTCGGGGTTCGAGTCACGTCGGCGCGACGGTGACGGCTCGATCACATACGGTGACCTCGAAACCGGACAGCACCGACCGTTCCGAAAAGACGCCGAAGCCGCGCGCGCGGCTTTCGAAGACAGGATCGCCGCCGTGAAGCAGAACCTCCGTACCCGCCTCAAGTCGACCGTCGCGCGCGTCGGGATCGACAACACCCGGCTGGACGTGCTGTTCAACCTCGCGAAGGTCGAGACGTGGCGGCGAGCGCATGTGCCTGCCGACTGTCCCGTGTTCGACCTGCGGACCGACATGTACGACTTCCTGCAGGCCAAGCACATCGGGAACGAGCCGATCGACTACCTGGAGTTCGGCGTGTACGAGGGCGGCTCAATCACACGCTGGGCCGAACTCAACACCAACCAGGCGTCCCGGTTCGTCGGCTTCGACACGTTCGAGGGCCTGCCCGAGCAGTGGCAGCGGATCAACGGCAAGATGCAGCGCTCTGCCTTCGACACCGGCGGCGCGGTCCCGCAGGTCGTCGACGGCCGCGTCGAGTTCGTCAAGGGGTTATTCCAGGACACCCTCGGATCGTTCCTCGCGTCCTTCGAACCGCGCTCACGCATCGTCATGCACTGCGACGCGGACTTGTACTCGTCCACGCTGTACGCGTTGACCAAGTGCGACGGGCTGCTCGTCCCCGGCTCGATCGTGATCTTCGACGAGTTCTCCTCGGTGCTGAACGAGTTCGCTGCGTTAGCGGACTATTGCAGCGCTTACCGGCGCACGTACGAGGTGATCGCCGCGACGTCCGAGTACTTCGCCCAGATCGCGATCCGGATGCGCTGACTGCAGATGCCAGAGCCGGATGTCGTCGTCGTCGGTGC
Source organism: Jatrophihabitantaceae bacterium (assembly GCA_035765515.1). Taxonomy (GTDB): domain Bacteria; phylum Actinomycetota; class Actinomycetes; order Mycobacteriales; family Jatrophihabitantaceae; genus DASRSS01. The sequence goes on from DASTXN010000068.1 coordinate 25,363, forward strand.
GGGCCTGTTCGGTCTCACGACGGCCGAGCGATGCGCCGCGGAGCTTGGCCTGCACGTACTGGTCGTCGACCGGCGCGACCATATCGGCGGGAACGCCTATAGCGAGAGCGAGCCGAATACTGGCATCGAGGTGCACAAGTACGGTGCGCACCTGTTCCACACCTCGAACCGGCGGGTGTGGGAGTACGTCAACCGATTCACCACGTTCACCGGGTATCAGCACCGGGTCTTCGGCCGGTATCGCGGGCAGGTGTACCCGCTGCCGCTCAACCTGGGCTTGATCAACGCGTTCTTCGGCAAGGCCTACACGCCGGAACAGGCGCGGGCGCTCATCGCCGAACAGGCCCGCGAGTACGACAGCGCGACCGCGTCGAACCTGGAGGAGAAGGCAATCAGCCTGATCGGCCGCCCCCTGTACGAGGCGTTCGTGAAGGGCTACACCGCCAAGCAGTGGCAGACCGATCCGACCGAGCTGAGCCCGGACATCATCACCCGCCTGCCCGTGCGCTACAACTTCGACAACCGGTACTTCAGCGACACGTACGAAGGCCTGCCGACCGACGGCTACACCGCCTGGCTGCAGCGGATGATCGACCACCCGAACATCGAAGTCCGGCTGCGTACCGATTTCCTCGACCCGGGTGAGGGGCTGCTCGGTAAGTACCGCGGCAAGGTGCCGATCGTCTACACCGGCCCGATCGACGAGTACTTCGGTCACAGCGAGGGTCGGCTGTCGTGGCGGACCGTCGACTTCGACACGGAGGTGCTGGACGTCGACGACTACCAAGGCACGGCGGTGATCAACTGCAACGACCTGGACGTGCCCGCCACCCGCGAGCTGGAGTTCAAGCACTTCCATCCGGAGCGGTCCTACCCGGCCGGCCGGACGGTCGTCGTGCGCGAGTACTCGCGCTTCGCCAAGGAGGGCGACGAGCCGTACTACCCGATCGGCACGGCCGAGGATCGCGCCATGCTGCTGCGCTATCGCGAGCTCGCCGCCGCAGAACCGGGCGTCCTGTTCGGCGGACGGCTGGGCACCTATCAGTACCTGGACATGCACATGGCGATCGCGTCCGCGCTGACGCTGGTCGACAACAAGCTCGCGCTCCACTTCGGTGGCGATGCCCGGTTGGACGGCGGGACCGTCGCGAGCTGACGGAGCCCTATCGGCCGGTCACACCGACCAGGTCGCGAACGAGCTTCCGGTCAGCGCTCGCAGCTCGTCCACCTCGCCCTGAAGCAACTCGCGCAGCGCGGCGACCGCCCGCGGTGACAGCTCCGGCGCCGGAACGCCGGTGCGCAGATGCTGGTGCGCGAGCCGGCTGGCCAGGGTGCGGTGGCGTTCGGGCAGCCGGTGCAGCGCGCGGACGAGCGGGCCGCGCCGCAGCGCCATGACCCAGCCGGGAAAGGTGCGCTTGTCGTCGCGCGTGTTCAGCCGGCGGAAGTCGGCGGCATCCAGGTCCGGACGCTCGAGGTCGAGGAAGTCGAACACGCTGCCGACGACGCGGGCCGGGTCGGCGGCGAGGTCGGCCAGGTCGACCACCGTGATGTGGTCGCGTTCAAATCGGCGCAGGTACTCGCGCAGCTGGGTGGCGTATCGGCTGGATGCGACCAGCCAGTTGGCAGGGTCGTCTGCGTCCTGTAGCTCGACCTCGAGCGGTCGGCTTGCCGCGCGCCACTGCAACTGCTCGGCGTACTCGGCGACGATCCGTTCCACGGGGTCGCGCACCAGATAGATCACGCGTGCGTCCGGGACAAGGTCCGCCATCCGGTCCGCGACGCCGGGAAAGCACGGTGACTTGGAGTAGAACGGCGTCGACTCCACGCGATAGCGCGTGCCGGCCGCGAAGTTGTCCTGGTACTGGCCCAGCCAGCCGCGGCAGTCGGGATCCTGGAAAAACCGCAGCTCCTTGTCGCGGGAGATCGTGATCTCGGGATGCAGACCGAGGTAGCTGTGCATGCTCGTCGTTCCCGCCTTGGTCGCGCCGACGATAACGACGTTCGGCATGCGATCAGGGTCCGGCTCGGTGGCCTGCGGATCCCGCCGCGGCACACGGTCGGCGGGATGGATCCGGGCGGCGCACAGTGGGCACACGTCCCAGCTCTCACCGCGTGAACGCAGCGCCCAACCAGTGCGGTGCAGATCGGCGGCGGTGTTGATCGTCAGAACGGGCGGGAAGCAGAGATCGCACTGGATCGACACCAGCCCACGTGGGAGGTCGGCAAGGACCGTCATCGAGGCCGCATCTGCGTCGGGGACGCCATCCATGAGTGCAGCTTGGCGAGGTCCTTGCGGATCGTCGCGGCGAAGATGTTGCCTTGTCGCCCGGCGACCCGGTTCAGCAGCCGCTGCCCGGCGAGGAAGGTTCGCTCGGCTCGCGCGTCACTCAGGTGCAGTTTCCGCTGCAGCACCGCCGACGCCGCCCGGCCCTGCCCTAGGTTCCATTCGGTGTGAATCTCGATCGGAATCTCGTACGCCGGGTCGAATGACGCAACGGCTTTGGCCAGCTCGCGGCGGGTCCAGCGGTACACGAAGTTGGGGACGCCGGAGCCGTCGACGCCGCCGGACTCATAGCCGCCGTCGATGACTGCGGGAAGTTCGTGCCAGGACACGACACCCGCGCGGGTGGCCAGACGCATCATGGTTGAGTCCTGATTCTCGACGAGGAGCACGGTCTTGGCGGCGATGCGGTACATCTCGTGCAGCGCCTCGTGGGGCCGCGAACAGTGGTGCAGACCGGAATGGCCGACGACGTGGTCAAAGCCCCGCGACTCGTAGGGCATGTCGTGCGCGTCGACCACGGCGCCGCCGATCGCGCTGCTCGGGCTATCGGGCGCGATGTTGACGAAGGTGCAGTGCGTCAACCCGACCTCGCGGCAGACGAGCTCGTCGAACGTACCCGCGAACTGCACCAGGACGCTGTCGTCGCGCGCGATAACTCCGTCACGGATGTGTCCCCGCAGAAGCTTCGCAAAGGTGCTGGCTCCCGGTTCGACCATCACTTCTCGATTCGTCGCTGCGGCATGCGGGGATGCTACCTAGGTTGCGTGCATCGCGCCGCCGGGACGTTCGCGGCAGGCGCGGGCGAGGACGGGGCTAGGGCGAGGCGTGCAACCGGCGCAAGCTGGCCGATGCATCAAGAGGCGACGTGCGCTCGCCATGTGTAACCTCACGCGAGTGCGCCAAGCCCTGACGACGCTGGTGTTCCTACTGCCGCCGAGCCACCTGAAGGTGACACTGCTCAATCGGCTGGGGCACGACGTCCACCCCACCGCTCGGATCGGTATCTGCCTCGTCCAGCGCGTCGCGCGCTTCGAACTTGCCGAAGGCGTTCTGATCAATCACTTCAACATCTTCCGCGACCTCGACCGTGTCCAGATGGGCCGGGGATCGCGCATCTTCATGTTCAATTGGATCCTCGGCGACTCCGGCTTCGAGCCCGGCATGTCTCAGGGCGAGAACCGGCGGACGCTCCGCATGGGCTCCCACTCACACATCATCAGCCACCATTACCTGGACTGTGGTGGAGGGCTGCTGATGGGCGACAACTGCTGGATCACCGGCATCCGGAGCACCGTTCTGACGCACGCCTTCGACCCGGTCGCGGGCAGCATGATTCTCGATCCGGTGACGCTGGAGGACGGCTCTGTGGTGGCGACGTGCTGCACGATGCTTCCGGGGACCGTCGTCGGCGCTCGCTCGCTTGTGGGCGCCGGGTCGACCACTTGGACGGGGCAGAAAGTCGTCGCCGAGACGCTTAGCGGTGGAGTGCCAGCACGTCGGCTTACCCCGATCACGATCTCGCCGGAGGCATACAAGCGAGCCCGGTACGACGGGTGACCCGGTAACAGACCGAGCGACTCAGACCCGGATCCTGCTCAGCGGAAGGCTCCGCTCGTTGCCACCGCATGCCGCGGTGCTGGACGGATCGGCCGGGCTGTCCACCACAGCGCGATCCACCAGCAGCAGGTGGAGACGCCGGTGCCGACGGCCATGGCCCACAAGGCGCCTTCAGCGTCACCAACCGCCGCTCCGAAGATCATGCAGGCGCCGACCAGGATGATGCTGATCACGTCCGTGACCATCGCCGGCGTGATCAGGCGACGTCCGATCAGGGACGCACGGATTCCGCTTTGCGCTGCCATCAGCAGCACCTTGAGGCTGAGCGCGAGCATGAGCGGCTTCACGGTGTCCCAGGAGTCGCCGAGCAGCGCGCGACCGATCGGGTTAGGCAGGAAGACGAGCACCACGAGGTTCAGGACGCCAACAGCGGTCGAGACGCCAATGGCGCGCCGCACGTGGTTGGACACGGCACGCTTGTCGTCGCGATCGCGCGCGATGTCCGCGGCAGCTGAGGTGCCGACGGCCAGCTGGACGGTGGTGCTCGGCGCCCCGAGAAGCGTCGCTGCACGGAACGCCGCCACTGCAATCGCGCTGCTGAACGCGGTCATGAGCGAGGCGGTCAGCAGCGTCGTTCCACTCGCGGAAATGCTGCTCACCAGCGAACGCCAGGAGAAGTTCCAGCGCTCACGAACCCAGGTCAGCCAACTGGTCGACGGCAGACCGTACTGCACGAACACCCAGAGCGCGGAGATGGCGCCGGTGCCAGTCCACGTGCCGACCACCCAGGTGAGCGAGGACTTGTCCAGCACCCGGATAGCGACGAACGCGCCCGCCATCAGCACCAGCCAGAGCGAGTCGAGGACGATGGCCGCGGTCGGGCGCCGTCGGGCGATCGCCAGGTACCGCCCGACGTCCTGCAGCATGAGCAGCGGCATGGCGATCCCGAGGGCGAGCGTCGGGCCGCCGAGGGCACTGCCCAGCGAAAGCATGCCCAATCCGCTCAGGGCGCAGACGCCGCCCGCGGCGAGCCCCAGCAGCGTGGTCGACGACAACACGTCGCGCGGCCGCTCGTCGGCGTCCTCGGGATGCACCAGTACCGTGGTCGAGATCAGCCCACGGAAGGAGATCTGGGCAACCGAGTAAATCATCGTGATCAGGCTGAACCGGCCGAACCCGACCGGGCCGAACATGTGCGCGACCCAGATCAGCGCGATGATGTTGGACAGGCTCGAGATCCCCTGGTCGACCGTGACCAGGCTCAGCCGGCGGTTCGCGGACGCGACAGGAGCCGCGGCAACTGCCGCGGTCACGCTGCGCACCGGCCGTCTGACACGGCGAAATCATCGCAGAGATCCCGGACCTTCGCCTGGGGAACGAAGTTGAGGGCCGGCGGAAATGTGTCACAGTTACGCGCGTGACTTTGAGATCGTCGCTGCACCGTGCCCGCGGGTCCGTGCGCGTCCAGCAGCAACTCACGCGGGTCCGCCAGCTCCGGAACCAGCTCGTCGACGCCCCCCTACGCCAGCTGGAGTACGCCCGGCGCGGATTGGTCGCCGGCGACGTCGACGTGCTGTTGCTCGGTGACAGCTCGACGCTGAGCTGGTCCGTCCGCGACACAGATCGCACGCTGCTGCCGGCGATGCTCGCGCAGCGGCTGGGCAACGTCGTCTCCCTCAACGGGCCCGGCTTCGGGGCGGGCATCTTCGCCGAATCGTTGCGGATCCTCGGCACGCTGAAGCAACGGCCGAAGGCCGTCATCGTCACCCTCGCGCTGCGCACGAGCACCGCCACCCACATCTGCGCGCACCCGATCGTCGGCTACCCGCGCTCGCTCAACGCGCTCGCCCGCGTTCCGGGCGCGCGCCGCCCGATCCGCTACATCGGCCGAGGTGGGTCGCGGCACACGCCCGAACAGATGGACGCGTACCTCGCACTGCCCGTCCACACCCGGTGGAGCGGCGAGAGCACGATCGCCGAGTTCCGCCGCCAGCTGAAGGGCACCGGCCTGCCGCCGTGGCCGATCGAGCTGGAGCGGCTGCGCTTCGACTACTTCCACGGCGAGCTGCTGCTGCCCGACAACGCCGGGCTGCAGGTGCTGACCCAGCTCGGCAAGCAGTTGGAGGAGTACGGCGTGCCGGCCGTCGGCGTGTGGAGCCGCCCACCGATCCAACGCGGCGAGATGCACTTTCCCGGCGAGTTCGAGGCACACGTCAGGGGCCAGTTGAAGATGCAGCAGGACGCGCTCGCGATCGGGTCGTCCAGCCTCGGGCCGCTGCTCGACGTCGACCTCGAGGACGAGGACTTCGAGGACAGCCAGAACGCGAACGAGCACTACTCCTTCACGGGCCGGGTGAAGGTCGCGGACGCCATCGCGGACGCAGTGCGGTCGGCCTGACGTGCTCGGACGGCTGAGGGCGTTCCTGCGCCTGCGCTGGGCGCGCCTGCTCGGCACGCTCGGTCTACTGCGGCTCCTCGCCGCGATGGCCCGCCGCAGCGTCGCCGAGGTCTGGGTCGGAGACTCGCACTCGGTTCTCCTCAACGCCGGCCGGTTCCCGTCCTTCGGCATCGCGCCGGTGTCACCGGGGCGATGGGTGTGGCACCTAGGGCCGCGCGTGATGTTCTCGATCGCCCGCAACGACCTGCCACCTGCCCTGCGCCGGCTCGCCCGGATCCGCTGGCTGCGCCCAGGACGGGGCGTCGCCTGGTTCTTCGTCTTCGGCGAGATCGACATTCGCTGCCACCTGGGGCCTCGGATGGAGAGCGGCGCCGCCGACCTGAGTTTCGTCGACACCTACGTCGAGCGAGTGCATGCGTTTGTCGACGGCATCGGCGCGGCGACGGCGACCGTCGTCGTCCCGGTGCCGCCGAGCGTGGACGTGCTCGATCACGCGGCGTTCCCGGTCGCCGGCTCCTTCGAGGTGCGGCTGGCCGCGCACCAGGCGGTGCGCGAGCGGCTGGTGTCAGCGGCGGCTATCCCGCACCGTGGCCCGATCATCCGGGTGCTCGATCTCACCGAGGCGCTGGCGGACCCGAGTGGGTTGATGCTGCCGGAGTTCACCGACGACGGCTGTCACACCAACGCCGCCGGCCGCGTAGTCGTGCGGCGTGCGGTCGCCGCGCACCTGCGCTGACGCCGAGGGCCGGTCAGGCCGCGGGCCAGGTGTCCGGGACGAGCTGCTCGATCGCCCGGAGCCCGGCGGCGTCGGCCTGGTGCACGGCGGCGACGTCCCAGTAGCCGCGGGACGCGGGACGCCCACCGGGGATGTCGTCCAGGACGCCGGCCAGGTCGCCGATGCGCGCGCTCGTGGTGCATCCGATTGGCCGCCCGCCGTGGTCCCAGACGGCGACGTCGCGATAGCCGAGCTCCTCGAGCTGCGGCCAGACGTCCTTCGGGTCCAGCCCGGCGAGCCGGATCAGGTATGGGTCGTACTCGAAGAACAGCACCGGCCGGCTGTCGGCCCACGTCTTGGCGATCGCGGGAACGAACGCGACGTCGTAGCCGTCGGTGTCCGACTTCACGAGCCGCAGGTCGGCGAACGCGGGGTACTGCTCGCGCAGCGCGTCCGGCGTGATGAAGGGCATCGCGTTCGTCGTGCCGGGGCCTTCGGTGAACCGGGTCGTCCCGCCCGTGCGAACCGCGGTGCTCGCATCGCCGAGCCCCGGCGCTGTCAGCAACGCTTCGACGACCTCGACGCGTTCGTCGCCGTCCGTGTTCAGGTGCAGGTATTCCAGGTAGGCGGTGTCGCCCTCGACGCACAGCACCCGGCCGTCGGCTGCGTTGAGAATCTGCAGGGCCGAGTCACCGACGTTCGCTCCGATGTCGAGGACGGTCAGCGGCGGGGCCAGGTCGGCAAGCCTGCCGGCCAGCGCGACCAGGTTCTGGCCGTATGCGGACCCGGCGCGCGCGTAGTCCGGCAGCCGATGAGACCACGGCAAGACCATGCGCACGCCCTGAACCTCGCGCACGACGTGTCGATCCGGGAACTGGCTGCGCACCAGCCAGCCCGCGCGGCGCTTCGCAGCGGACGTGACCGTTCCCAGGCTCCGTTTCACACGCGGGATGCTAGCCCGGAATTACAACAGGCGCGGCCTGTTCCGTCCGGATAACATGACGGTCATGCCGGGCGAGGCCGACACCCAGATAGATCCGATCGAATCGGCTCGTTCCTATTACGCACGCGAGATCAACGCGGGTGTCGATCGTTACTTCCAACGGCGCGTCGACGCCTGCACTTGGTGTGGCAGCAGCCGGGTGCGCCACCGTGTCACTTGCAGCGACCTCCGGCAGTTCAAGCCCGGGAGCTTCCGGCTGGACGAGTGCCGGGACTGTGGTCACGTGTTCCAAAACCCGGCACTGACCGACGAGGGGCTGGCCTTCTACTACCGCGACGCGTACGACGGCATCAACGCCGAGCGGGCCGACGCGAACTTCAGCTCCATGGCGGAGATGTACCGCAGGCGCGCGGTCACGGTTGCGAGCCGGCGTCCGGACCCGCCACGGCGCTGGCTCGACGTCGGCACCGCGTCAGCGCACTTCTGCGAGGGGGCCGCGCGCATCTTCCCGGACACCGTGTTCGACGGGCTGGACATGTCGGACGGCGTGCTGGCCGGCCAGCGGGCCGGCCGGATCGACACCGGTTACCAGGGGCAGTTCCCCGAGCTGAGTCGCCAGCTGGCGGGAAAATACGACCAGATCAGCATGATTCACTACCTTGAGCACACGCGCGATCCGCTCCGGGAACTTGACGCCGCGGTCGAGGTACTCGCCGATGACGGTTGGTTGTTGATCGAGCAGCCGAATCCGCACGCCCGCGCCGCCCGGATCTTCCGGTCGTGGTGGGCCGGCTGGAACCAGCCGGAACACCTGAACATGGTCACGCTCGACAACCTCGTGATCGCGCTGCAGGATCGGGGGCTCGAAATCGTCGACGTGGTCCAGCGCGACGCGCACGTGCCGCTCGAGACCTTCATCGCGCTGGCGACCGCGCTCAACCGCATCGCACCTGCCGGTGACACGCCATGGGATGATCGTCCGCAGCGCCGCTATCCTCGGTTGCGCCGGCTGCTCGGCAAGGCGCTGTGCGCACCGCTCGTTCCGGTTGCGCGATTCGTCGACCACGTTGTGTTGCCTCGCTTGCTGCACAGCTACCACGCCTACCGCGTGCTGGCCCGCAAAGTGGCGGGCGGCACGGAGACTCCCAGCGGTCACGGGGCGCCGTCCGTTCCGAATGCGACTCCACGAAACCGCTGATAGTGTCGCGCCCGCTTGCACCCGCTCACCACGAGGCAGGACAAGAGCCACGCATGACGCTCGCGAAGAACAGGTACGTCGCGCGACTAAAACGCGCCGACAGCCAGCTGGTCCGACAGTGGCTCAGGCAGCAGACCAAGGCTCTGGCGGCCCGCGCCGGCTATCTGGTGACCCGGGTGGACGAGGAGTCCCGACGCTACGTCTCGGTCACGCACAACACCGACGTGCCGCTGCCCGCCGGTGCTGAGCAGACGCTGCGCGCCGACAACCCCGAACTCGTCGCGTTGCAGCAGGCCTACGACGCCATGAACTCGCCGGCGACCAGCCACACGCAGTGGAACAGCGGCTTCCTCAAGCGCAACCTGTCGCTAGCCTGGTTCCGTGGCGACAACGCGTACGTCTGGCAGTTCCGCCAGTTGCGGATCGCCGCCGACGCCCGGATGTACCTCACCCTGCTGGACGTCGAATCGCGCGACAAACTCGGCCTGCTCACGACGCTGACCGAGGACGGGCTGTTCGGCGCGTGGACGTTCCGCTACGGGCAGCGCCCGCCGATCAGCCGCGACCTGCTCGACAGCGTCAACGAGATCAACTACCTGGACGAGCACGCGGGGCTGTCCACCATCGAGGGCCTGCGCGTCCTGGACATCGGTGCCGGTTACGGACGGCTGGCGCACCGCATGTCGACCGCGCTGCCGAACCTGGCCGCGTACGACTGCACCGACGGCGTCGCGGTGTCGACGTTCCTGTGCGACTACTACGTCAAGTTCCGCCAGCTGCCCGAGTCGGTGCGGGTGATCCCGGCCGTCGAGCACGAGCGCCTCGCCACGTCCTACGACCTCGCCGTCAACATCCACAGCTTCGCCGAGTGCTCCCTGGAGACGATCCAGTGGTGGCTCGACCGCATCGCGGAGCGGCAGATCGAGTGGCTGCTGATCGTCCCGAACATGCCGCCGGAGTTGCTCAGCACCGAGCTCGACGGCAGCCACAAGGACTTCATGCCCGCCGTGCTCGCGGCCGGCTACGAACTGGTCGACTCGCGGTGGACGTGCGGTTCGGACGAACTGCGCGCGCTGGTCGACGTGCACGACAAGTTCTACCTGTTCCGCCGGACCGAGCGGTGACCACCGCCCGCCCCGGCGAGCGTTCCCGGTGATGGGCGCGTCCGCCTGTCCCGCCTGCAACAAACCGTCGGTCGCGGTAGGGCCGACGTCGCGCGCGACCGGCCGGCGGATCGCGTACTGCCGTGCGTGCCGCGTCCACTTCTGGGCCAATCCCGACGAGCAGCCTGCGCCGCCGGCCCCGGTGGAAACCGCGGCGACGTCCAGGAGCGCCGCCGGCTTCAGCAAGTGGGTGGACATCAAGCGCGAGCAGGCCGGGCCGCAGGCCTGGCGCGAGACGGCCGCGTGGCTGCAGCGGTCACTGGCCGACCGGCCGAAGCCCCGCCTGTACGACGTGGGCGCCGGCGACGGCCAGTTCCTGCAGATCGCGCGCGACGAGTTCGGCTTCGACGTCACCGGCAACGACATCGTCACGGGCGCGGTCGCCCTCGCGCAGGAGCGGTACGGCGTGACGCTGGAGCTCGGCGACCTTTCCGAGTTCAAGCACGTCGAGGACTTCGACGCCGTCACGCTGTGGTGCGTGCTCGCACACGTCGAGGACGGCGAAGCGCTGCTGCGCACGGTCCACCGGATGCTGCGGCCGGGCGGGCTGATCGCGCTGCAGACGCCGCACTGGACCGCGGCCGACGCGGCGGCGTACGGCGTGGAACGGCTCACCCGGGGCCGCGTCGCCAAGCTGCCCGACCGGCGCGTCGGCATGCATCACCGCGTCCTACACACCACGGCGAGCATCACCGCGCAACTGCACCGGCTCGGCTTCACCGACGTCCACGTCGCACCGCAGCCGAGATACACCCTCACCTCGTACGCGTACCTCGTCTCCATGAACCCGCCGGCGTGGACGGTGCGGCCCGCCACCTGGGTGCTCGATCGAGTCGTCCGCAGCCGTGTCGCGCCGCGTATCGTCCTGGACGTGCGCGCGCGGCGCGTCTGAGCCGCGAGCCGCCGAGGATCCCGTGTCCGCTCCCAACCCGGCCGCCGTGCCCGTCGCCCTCGTCGTGTTCAACCGGCCCGACCTGACCCGCCGCACGCTCGCCCAGGTGCGAGCGACGGCGCCGGCGGACCTGTTCGTGATCGCGGACGGTCCGCGCGCCGACCACCCCGAGGACGTCGCGCGCTGCCGCGCCACCCGCGCTGTACTCGACGAGGTCAACTGGCCGTGCACCGTGCACCGCCGGTTCGCCGAGCACAACCTCGGCCTGGAGGCGAACGTCGAGCTCGGGCTGGACTGGGTCTTCGGCCTCGTCGACCGGGCCGTTGTGCTCGAGGACGACTGCCTCGCGGACCCGACGTTCTTCCCGTTCGCGGCGGAGTTGCTCGAGCGCTACCGCGACGACGAGCGGATCTGGTACCTGACCGGCAACGGGCTGGGCCTGGACCCCGCACTGTTCGGCGGTCGCAGTTACGCATTCAGCGCCTGGGCGAGCGTGTGGGGCTGGGCGACCTGGGCGGACCGGTGGCAGCGGCACCGACGGAACTTCCCGCGCGACCACCGGCCGCGCGACGGCGACGCACGCGGCGACCGGCCGAGGCGTGCCATACCCGTCCCGGGCGCGCCGCCGACGCTGGTCACGCGCAGCGCCCGCCGGCACTTCGCCGAGGCGGCGGCCTCGGACGACACGGTCACGCACGGCTGGGACAAGCACTGGTGGCTGACGATCATGACCGAGGGCGGCCTGGCCGTCACGCCCGCGGTGAGCATGGTCCAGAACATCGGGTTCGGCATCGCGGACGCCACGCACACCGCCGGAGCCGGAGGTGGTGGCGATCTGTACGGAGTGGCGCAGCCGATGGTATTCCCGCTGCGGCACCCGGATCGCGTCGAGCTCGACGTGGAGGTCGAGCGCGAGCTGGAGCTGGTGCTGGCCCGGGTCGGCAGCCGTTCGGCCCGGCTGGCTCGGCAGCTGATCCGCTCGCCGCTGCTGCGCCGGCTGATCCGCCGGCTGATCAGCAGCCGGGCGGCGATGATCGCGGCGCGTACGGTGTCGCGATCGACGGAGAGGAAAACCGCCAAGTGACCGCCCAGCTGCGAACCCCGGTCGTGCTGATCGTGTTCAAGCGTCCGGACGTGACCCGGCGCGCGCTCGAGTCGATCCGGCAGGCGCGTCCGGAACGGCTGTTCGTCGTCGCCGACGGCCCCCGCCCGGACCGGCCGGACGAAGCACGGTTATGCGGGCAGGTCCGCGAGCTGATCGACGAGGTCGTCGACTGGCCCTGCCGCATCGAGCGCAAGTTCGCCGACGGCAACCTCGGTCTGGAGGCCAACGTCGAGCTCGGCCTGGACTGGGTGTTCGAACAGGTGGACCGGGCGATCGTCCTGGAGGATGACTGCATCCCGGACGCGTCGTTCTTCCCCTACTGCGAGGAGCTGCTGGACCGCTACGCGGCGGTTCCGCAGGTCTGGCAGATCGCCGGCGACAACGAGGGCGTGCCCGTGGAAATGTTCGGCGGCTGCAGCTATGCGTTCAGCACGTGGGCGAGCGTGTGGGGCTGGGCCACGTGGGCCGACCGCTGGCATGCGCACCGTGCCGTGTTCGGCCGCGACCACGCCGGTGCCGAGCAGCGTTACGACCAGAACCCGCGCACGGCCGACGCGCACCGCACGGTGCCGACCGTTCCGCACCCCGACGCTCTCGTCACCGCCGCCGGGCTGAAGCACTTCACGCAGGTCGCCGGCGAGACGAACGGCGACCTGCGTGGCTGGGACCATCACTGGTGGGTGACGATCATGTCGCGGTGCGGCCTGTCGGCGATGCCGGTCGTGAACCTGGTCGAGAACGACGGCTATGGCGAGGGCGCCACGCACACGCGCGCGGCCAAGCCTCCGCTGGCAGCGCAGCGGCTGCCGATGCCGATCGTCCATCCGCCCGCGGTTGCGCTCAACCGGGACGTCGAGGCGGAGATGGAACTGATCCTCCTGCGGATCGACGGCCGGATGTCGCGGTGGGCGCGGCGACTCATCCAGCCGCTGTGGCTGCGCGCGCTGGTACGCCGGCTGATCACCCATCCGTCCGTCTGGCGTCTGGTTCGCAAGCTGGTCTCGCGGTGACCGCACGATGACCCTGCCTGCGGTGTTGCGGCCATGGTGGCGGTTGTTCAAGCGGCTGCACCGGTTCGTGACGCTGCTGTGCGGCGTGCTCTTCCGCGCGCTGTCCCCGCTGCTCGGAGAGCGCGGCGTGCCCCGATCGGCAGCCGCGACCTCGGCGGACACCGCCGCGCGCGAGCCCGCGGCGGTGCGGCTGCACCTCGGACGAGCACCCGAACAGCTGACCCGCCGGGCGACGTACGGCGAACCCGCCGACCACGGGGCGTTCGCGCGCAACCGTTCGGTGACGGTCCCGGCCACGTTCACGCTGGAGGTCTCTGACGGCCGACTGACCGGCGACTTCGGTGCCACCACCACACCCGGCAAGGTGCTCGACCACGAGACGAGCACGTACTTCGGCGTGACGGACTGGCGCGAGCATCCGATCTTCCTGCGTCCCACGCTCGGCCCCACCGAGCACGTCCGCGGCACGGTGCTGAGCCTGACGGCGCGTGGCGCGGGCTACAACTACTACCACTTCGTCTTCGACTCGATCGCGCGTTTCGGCGTCTTCGAGGACTGTCTGCCAGGCGAGCACGTCGACGCGATCGTCGTGCCGCACCGCACCCGCTACCAGCGCGAACTGCTCGAACTCGCCGACATCGCTGGACGATTCATCGAACCGGTCCGCGGCCGGACGGTCCGGGCGGACCGGTTGCTGGTGCCGAGCAACCCGAACTGGGCTTTGGACGCGCCGCCGTCGATGGTCGCGTGGCTGCGCGCTCGGTTGCGGCCCACCGGCACCGCTGAGACGCCGCGCCGGCTCTACCTGACCCGCGGCGACGTCCCGCGCACGCGCCGCTACGTGCACGAGGCACAGCTGTGGCCCGAGCTCGAGCGCCGCGGCTTCCTGCGCCTGGACCCCGGCCAGTTCAGCGTCCAGGAACAGATCGACATATTCAGCCTGGCGGAGGTCGTGGTCTCGCCCCACGGCGCCGCGCTGACCAACGTGGTGTTCAGCGACCCGGCTGTTCAGGTGCTCGAACTGTTCGCGTCCACGTACGTGCACCTCGGCCTGTGGTCGATCTGCCAGAGCCTTGGTGCGTCGTACAGCTACCTGGTGGACGATCAGCCGCTCGACCGCGGCAACCGCAACGCCGGCGTCTTCGACGACGTCCACGTGCCCGCCGCGCGAGTACTGGCTGCCGTGGACGAGATGCTCAGCCGGCTCTGACCGGCGCGAAGTCGGCCTGTCTCAGGCCGTCCGACGGCAACGCCGCGACCAGCGCGGGCGCCAGGTAGGCGATGGTCGGCGTGAGCGCGTTCTGCAGGGTGTTGAAGATGACCTCGCCGAGCACTGCGACGAACAGCGGCACCGCGAGCTGCTCGACCCGGGTCAACCGAGCGCTGCGGATCAGCGCGCCTGCCTGGTAGACGATCAGGCCGGTCAGCAGGATCACCCCTCCGACTGCCAGCGCCTGCAGGTAGAGGAAGTGCGCGATGTCGGCGATCTCGAACCCGATCCCGTGGATGGGTGAGTGCAGGAAGTCCCGCATGGCCTGGTCGTTCACGATGTTGCGGCTGCGGTCGCTACCGGACGTGTCCCCGCCGGTGATCCGCAGCCCGGACAACAGCTCGGAGCCGAGATCGGGGTTCGTCACGAACAGCACGCCGAGAACGAGCGTCGCGAGCAGGCCCGTGGTCGGCAGGTAGCGCCGGTACTGCGGCATCCAGACGAACGAGACGAAGGCGGCGATGGCGGCCGCTCCAGCACCGGAGCGGGACCGTGACGCGTAGAGCCCCAGGAGGAGGCAGCCCAGCCCGGCGAGGGCAAGGACGCGTGCCCGCCGGCTGCCCAGGAGCAACCAGAGCATCAACGGCAGGGCGATCACGCAGGTCATCGCGACGACGTTCGGGTGCTCGGTGAGCCCGCTGCCGCGACCGTCCGAGACGCCGACACCGAGCAGGCTCGACGAGATGGACGTCCAGCCGCGGCTGTCCGTGAAGGCGATGACCGCGCAGATCGAGACGCCGCCCAGAAACGCGACGGACGAGCGGTTCAGGGCACGGCGGTCGTGCGAGCGGGCGAGGGCGAACACGAACGCGGTGAACAGGACCCGGATGACGAGGTGCAGCGTCACGACCAGGTTCGTGTCGAGAATGACCGTGCTACCGCTAAGCCCTTCCCGCCGTGCCATGTACGCAGCGGACGGCGGGGCGAACTGATGGATCGTGCCGACCACGAGCACGGCGACGGCCAGCGCCCAGACCCACGGCGGCGGCGTTGGCAGCGGCCGTGACAGGTCCGCCGCGACCAGCGTCACCGCGGCGAACGCGAGCAGGATCTCGCCGACCGAGATGCTGCCGACGTCTACCGCCGTCCACGGGATCGTCGCGGCGGCCAGATAGGTGAGCGTGAGCCCCGCGGTGACGACCCCGGGACGTCCCCGCGAAGCCTTCAGCGCCGTCGGTTCGCTGCGTCGAGCGCTCGCGACGTCGTGGGTAGTGGGCATCTCACCTGGAATCGTTCGTTCGTCACTCGGTGGACGGGACCTGGCTCCGTGGCCCGCTCAGCGTAGACCCCGCATCCCCGAGGCGCAGAAGACGACGAGCGCACGAGCAGCGCTCTCTCAGCTGTGCGGCCGCTGACGGCTGCCTCGCTTCAACAGGGGATCCTCGGCGAAGATGCCTATGATGTACGCCGCCACGCGTTCGCCGTCTGAGCGGCCAGCGACCGGCGCGACAGAAGGGTATCTGCGTGACGCTTCGGACCTACCTGCGGATCTTCCGAGAGCGGTGGAAGGTGCTCGTCGGTGTGGTGCTCGCGGCAGTGATCATCGCGATCACGATCACGGTCACCTCGTCGAAGGTCTACCAGGCAACGACTCAGCTGTTCGTCGTGTCGTCCGATACGACGGTGCCCGGTCAGCAATACCAGGGCTCGGCCTTCACCCAGTTGCAGGTGCAGACGTTCGCGCAGATCGTCGCCTCGCCCAACGTGCTGCACGCCGTGCAGAAGGACCTCGACCTGCCGATGTCGGACAACGAGTTGAAGGGCAAGATCTCGGCGACCGCTCCGACCAGCCAGTCGATCGTCAACCTGCAGGTCAGCGACTCCGACCCGGCTCGCGCCGCCGCGATCGCCAACTCGGCCGCGAAGGCGTTCGTGACGCAGGTGGAGGGCTACTACGCGACCTCGGGCGACAAGAAGACGTCGACCGTGCGCATGTACATCACCGATCCGGCCACGGCCCCCAGCTCGCCGAGTTCGCCCAAGCCTGTCCTGAACATCGTCCTGGGGCTCGTGCTCGGCCTGTTCGCCGGCATCGCCCTCGCGGTGGCGCGCGACGTGCTGGACAACCGGATCAAGGCGACCGACACGCTCGTCAAGGTGGCCGGTGCGCCCGCGATGGGAACGATCGTCGAGGACGCCGCAACGAAGCGGCAGGTTGTCGCCGCGCGCGCCGGCAGCAGCAACGTCCGGGCGGAGAACTTCCGTCAGCTGCGCGCCAACCTGCAGTTCGCCGCGATCGACACGCACCCGCGCATCATCGCGGTGACCAGCGCGATCCCCGGCGAGGGCAAGTCCACGGTGGCGATCAACTTGGCCTCCACGCTGGCCGAGGCCGGTTTCACCGTGTGCCTCGTGGACGCCGACCTGCGCCGCCCCGCGATCGCCAAGGCGCTCGGCCTGATCGAGAACGTCGGACTCACCAGCGTCCTCGTGCAGCAGCTCAGCCTCGACGAGGCCATCCAGTCCGCCGGGGCGGGGCTGTCGGTCCTCACGTCCGGGCCCACGCCGCCGAACCCGAGCGAGGTGCTCGCCTCGTCGTACGTCCGCGAGGTGGTGCGGTCCCTGCTCAACCGCGTCGACTACGTGGTGCTGGACACGGCGCCGTTGCTACCGGTCGCGGACGGTTCCGAGGTCGCGGCGCTGGCCGACGGCACGCTCATCGTGGCGCGGCACGGCGTCACGACGGACACCCAGGTCCGGCGCGCGGTCAACGTGCTGCGCCAGCTCGACGTGACAGTGCTGGGCACCGTCCTCAACCGGATCCCGGCCGGAAGGAAGTCCGAGTACGGCTACGCGTACGCCCGGAACGAGGCCGATAACCGCTCGCGTCACTCCCAGAGCCAGCCGACACCGGTTTCAACTGGCGACATCGCCTAACCTCATTAGGCTTATCCGCCTACAAGGTCGTGCCGATGGTCGGTCGACTCGGAGGTGGTCTGTGGACGTCGTCGTGACGGGTGCCGGTGGCTTCATCGGCGGTCATCTGGTTCGGTCGCTGCTCGAACAGGGCAAGTCGGTCCGCGCCGTCGACATCAAGCCGTTCGACGAATGGCACCAGCTGCACGCCGATGCGCAGAGCGTGCAGGCGGACGTCTCGCTGCTGGAGAACGCGCGCGCAGCCGTCGACGGCGCGGCGTGGGTCTACAACCTGGCCGCGGACATGGGCGGCATGGGGTTCATCGAGAACAACAAGGCCGCCTGCATGATGTCCGTCCTGACGAGCACGCACGTGCTCCAGGCCGCGCGCGAGGCCGGCGCCGAGCGCTACTTCTACTCGTCCTCGGCGTGCGTCTACGCGGCCGAGCACCAGACGAGCCCGGACGTCGTGCCGCTGAAGGAGTCGGACGCGTACCCGGCGATGCCCGAGGACGGCTACGGCTGGGAGAAGCTGTTCAGCGAGCGGATGGCGCGGCACTACTTCGAGGACTACGGCGTGCAGACGCGGGTGGCCCGGTTCCACAACGTGTACGGCGAGTACGGCACCTGGCAGGGCGGCAGGGAGAAGGCGCCCGCCGCGATCTGCCGCAAGGTGGCCACCGCGGCCATCACCGGCGAATCTGTAATTCCGATCTGGGGCGATGGCACCCAGACCCGCACGTTCATGTACATCGACGACTGCGTCAAGGGCACCCAGATGATCGCGGCTGGCGACAGTCCGGAACCGGTGAACCTCGGCAGCGACGAGCTCGTCAGCATCAACCAGATGGTGGACATCGTCGAGCAGATCGCGGGCGTGACCCTCGAGCGTCAGTACGATCTGTCCGCACCCCAGGGCGTGCGTGGGCGCAGCAGCGACAACACCGAGATCCTGCGTCGCTACGGTTGGGAGCCGTCCACGACGTTGGCGGACGGTCTCGAGCGCACTTACCGGTGGATCTACGACGAGGTTAAGGGCGGTTTGTCCTGAACGCCCGATATGTAATGGCTCTTCTCCCTGGATCGGCGGCGTATCGCCCGGATGCCCGGATCGTTGAACTGAGGTAGCGTTCCCGCCGTTGGGTGGAGACGAGTGAGTCGACTACGAGGGTGAGCTCATGCGCCGGCTGTTCAGAGTTGTTCTGGTTTCCGCGTTGGTACTCGCCTCGCTGACCATTTCACTGCGTGCGGCATCGGCCACGACTCCGGGCGGCTTTGTGGCCGCGTCCAGCACGTGCAGCGGCGGCACCGGCTATCCGGTGAAGGCCGGCGCCACTTTGTCGGTCAGTACCACGACCCCGTACAGCGGACAGACGATCGACGTCTCCGGTTCCAATTTCCAGGCCGGCGAGAACGTGACCATCAAACTGAACGGCAAGGCGGTCGCCACCGTCAAAGCCGACAGCAAGGGGTCGTTCCGCACGTCGTTCAAGGTCACTGGCCCGCCCGGCAAGTTCGTGCTGACGGCCACCGGAACCGTATGTGGCGTGGCCGGTCTGTTGTTGACCGTCCGCGCCGGTTCGGGTGTCGGGGGTGTCAGCGCGAGCCAGTCCCCGGGTGCCGGCGCCGGCGGAGCTGCGACCGGTCAGGGCGGTGGCGGACTGGCGTTCACCGGCGTGGACGTCGCGCTGCTCCTGCTGGTCGCGGTCGCACTGCTCGGCGGTGGCGGCTTCATGCTTCGTGCCGGGCGCCGTAGGCACGCGGCGCGCGGCTGATCGGTTCGCGCCTTCTTGCATCGAGTAACCACCCGGCTCCGATATCTGCGGTACGACGCCGGCGTCCGGCGTTGGCTGCTGTACGGCGGTGCAGGACTCCTGCTCCTCGGGCTGATCTGGGTCGTGATTACCGGGCTCCTCGCCCGCAAACAGGTCAGCACCATGCAGCAGACGCTGCAGCGCGTGCAGGCCTACTTCGCGCAGGGCGATCTTGCGCAGGCGCGGGCGGCGGCCGCCGAGCTTCCTGAGCAGGCCGCACGAGCCCACCGCCTGACGTCCGGCCCGGCCTGGTGGGCGGCTGCGCACATCCCCTACTTCGGGGACCCGATCGAGACCGTCCGCGGCGCCACCAGCGCGGGCACTCAACTCGGCAGGCACGGCATACCCGACCTGCTGGACGTGGCGAGCAGGCTCGACCCGGCCAAGCTACGGGTGAAGGGCAACACGCTGGACCTGAATGCGCTGCGCGCCGCCGCACCCGAACTGCAGCAGGCCACGGCGGCGCTGACCGATGCCCAGCACCAGGTCGACTCACTGCCGCGAAGCACCTGGCTCGGCGCGGTGGACAGCCGTCGCGCGTCGTTGGCGAACGAACTTCGCACGCTCACCGGGTACGTCACCGCCGCCGACCGGGCCGCGCGGATCCTGCCGACCATGCTCGGCGCGAGCACGCCGCAGCGCTACTTCATCGGCATGCAGAACGAGGCCGAGATGCGCGGCACCGGTGGCCTGCCCGGCGCGTTCGCCATCGCCGTCGCGTCGCACGGGACGGTGCGGTTCACGCACTTCTCCAGTGACGTCGAACTCGAACCGGTCGCGACGCGCCATCGGATACAGACCGGACTCGACTTCGGGCGGGGATATCGCGCCGCGTACGGCCAGTCGCTGCCGACCGCCTCGTTCCTGAACTCGAACGTCAGCCCGAACTTTCCGTATGCGGCACGGATCTGGGCAAAGATGTGGGAAGCGGCGAGCGGGGAGCACGTCGATGGCGTGTTGGCCGTCGATCCGACCGTGCTCGGTGATGTCCTGGCAGCTGTCGGACCGGTGACCGTGCCCGGAGGCATCACCGTCAACGCAGCCAACGTCGTCTCGCTCGTGCAGCGCGACGAGTACACGCTGTTCAACGACAACGTGGCACGCAAGGCGTTCCTGGTGGCGATACTCAAGGCAAGCTCGCACGCATTGATCAGTGGACGGGGCAGCGCGGGCACTCTGGCTCGCGCGATGGTCAGCGCCTCCGAGCAGCAGCGGCTGCAGGTGTGGAGCAGCGACGCCGCGGTCGAGAAGGAGCTCGCGGTCACGTCCTACGGCGCCGTGCTCGGTTCCGGCGACGAACCGCTCGCCGCGCCCGTGCTCAACAACATGTCCGGCGGCAAGCTCGACTACTACCTGACCCGCGCGCTCACCTACCACCGCAGCGGCTGCGGTGCGAGCCGCGACGTGCTGGTCACGCTCACGCTCACGAACAGCGCGCCGGCGTACCGCCTGCCGCTTTACGTCACCACCCGGCTGGACGCGAATCAGCCGGCGAACTCGCGTCCGGGCGACTACAGCACGCTGCTGGACTACTACGCCACGCGCGGTGCCCAACTGCTGAGCGTGCGGCTGAACGGCAAGCCCACCACCGCGGCCGCGTACACGCTCGACGGACGGCCGATGTATCGCCTGCAGGTCCAGTTGCCGCGCGGCGCCACGCAGACGATCGAACTGCACCTGCAGGAGCCGCCGGGATCGGGCTCGCCGGTCATCTGGCGCCAGCCCGGCGTGACGCCGATGAGCGTCACCGCATATTCGCAGCCCTGCGGCTGACCCCGATCGAAGCGGCCGCTGATTCGCGGCCGCAATCTCGCCGGGGGCGATGAATTCGCTGGCCCGGTCGGGTCTGTACCTGGGCACGCCCGAACCGCACCGCCCAGGAAGGCCCGAACATGTCCACCGCCGCACGCGCCCGGGAGCGCTGGGTCCTCGCGCTCGCCTCCGTCGCCTCGCTGATGGTCGCGCTCGACCAGCTCGTCGTCGCCACCGCGTTGAGCACGATCCAGCGCGATCTGCACGCCGGCATGGCGACGCTCGAGTGGACGGTGAACGCGTACACGCTCAGCCTCGCGGTCCTGCTCATCACCGGCTCCGGTCTCGGCGAGCGCTTCGGTCGCAGGCGCATGTTCGTGCTGGGGCTCGCGATCTTCGTCCTTGCCTCGGCAGCGTGCGCGCTCGCGCCGAACACGGCCGTCCTGATCACGGCCCGCGCTGTGCAGGGCGCCGGCTCGGCGCTCGTCATGCCGCTGGCGTTCTCGCTGCTCAGCACCGCGTACCCGCCGGAGCGCCGCGGCGCCGCGCTCGGGATCTTCACCGCGCTCACCGGGCTAGCCGTGGTCGGTGGCCCGCTCGTCGGCGGCGCGATCACGCAGAGCATCGCCTGGCAGTGGATCTTCTGGGTGAACGTGCCCATCGGTGCGCTGGCAATCCCGCTCACGCTCGCGCGGGTGCCCGAGAGCCGCGGACCGCGAGTACGCGCGGACGTGGCCGGTCTGTTGCTGTCCGGGCTGGGAGCACTGGGAATCGTCTGGGCGCTGGTGCGCAGCGACGCCGCCGGCTGGGGCAGCCCGGAGGTAGTCGCCACACTCCTCGGCGGTGTGGTCCTCCTTGCGGCGTTCGTGAGGTGGGAGCTGCGGGTGGCCCGTCCGATGCTGCCGATGCGCCTGTTCGCCAACCGGGCGTTCGCGATCGGTAACGCGGCTGCGCTGCTGATGACCGCTGCGATCATCGGCACCGTGTTCTTCCTCGCGCAGTACCTGCAGCTCTCGCTCGGCTACAGCCCGCTGCAGGCTGGGCTGCGCTTCCTGCCGTGGACGACCACACTGTTCGTCGTGGCTCCCGTCGCCGGCCGGCTCAGCGACCGGACCGGTGCGCGTGCGCTCGTCGCGGCCGGCCTGCTGCTGCAGGGCGCCGGCCTCGGCTGGGTGGCGCTGAACATCCACGACGGGCGGGCGTATCCCGCGTCGATCCTCGCTCTCGTGATCGCCGGCTGCGGCGCCTCGATGGCGATGCCCGCCGTCCAGAACGTGGTGCTCAGTTCGGCGCCGTCGGCCCAGCTCGGCGCGCTGTCGGGCAGCTACAACATGCTGCGCCAGTTCGGCGGGGTGTTCGGAGTGGCCGTGCTCAGCGCGGTGTTCGCGGCAACGGGCGGGTTCGCCTCACCGCACGACTTCGCCGACGGTGCGGCTCCCGCGCTCGGGCTTGCGAGCGGCCTGGCCGCGCTCGGCGGGCTGCTCGCGCTCGGCCTGCCCACCGCTCGCTCAGCAGCCGCCGGCGCCGACAAGCGCAGGGCCACCGAGGTGCTCGCGCCGGAGGCGGCGGCCGTCCATGCCGGATGACGCTGACTTCGCCGCGCTCGCCGATCCGTACCGGCGCGAGCTGTTGGTGCACTGCTACCGCATGCTTGGCTCGTTCCACGACGCCGAGGACGCGGTGCAGGAGGTCTACCTGCGGGCCTGGCGCGGCCTGGACGGGTTCGAGGGCCGTTCATCCGTCCGCACCTGGCTGTACCGCATCGCGACCCGCGTGTGCCTCACCGCGTTGGAAAAGCGCGAGCGGCGGGTGCTGCCGTCGGGTTTGGGCGGTCCGACGGAGGACGTCAACACGATCCCGCTCGAGCGGCGGCCGGAGGTGCCGTGGTTGGAGCCGTTCCCGGACCGTGCCGTGTTCGACGATCCCGCCGACCCTGCCGTCGCCGTAGCGCACCGCGAGTCGGTCCGCCTCGCGTTCGTGGCCGCGCTGCAGACCTTGCCCGCCCGGCAGCGGGCCGCGCTGCTGCTGTGCGACGTCGTGCGGCTGAGCGCGCGGGATGCCGCGACGGCGCTGGAGATGACCACGGCCGCGGTGAACAGCGCGCTGCAACGGGCGCGCGCTCAACTGTCCGCCGAGCGTCCGGTCGAAGGGGAGGTCGCCATGACCGCGGAGGAGTCGCGCACGCTGGCCGCGTACATCAGCGCCTTCGAGGGTGGCGACGTGGCCGCGCTCGCCGGCCTGTTGCGTCAGGACGTGGCGCTGGAGATGCCGCCGGTCCCGGGTTGGTTCGCCGGGCGGCCGGCCGTGCTGGAGTTCATCGGCGGACGGGTCATGGCGCCGACGAATCGCTGGCGGCTGCTACCGGTCCGCGCGAATGGTTGCCCTGCCGCGATCAGCTACCGCCGTGGCGACGACGGGCGGGATCACCTGCACGGCGTGCAGGTGCTCGAGATGATCGACGGCCGGATCGCGCACCTGTACGTGTTCCTCGACGCCCTGCACGACGAACGCCTGCTGCGCGGGTTCGACGTCCCGACCGTGCTGTGAACGTCGCCCGGTAATCCGGCCGCTGTCGGCCCTCGGTGGCAGGCTCCGCACCATGAACATCAGGCAGCAGCTCGTCGTGTTCGACGCGCCGGACCTGGCCGCCGAGAGCAGCTTCTGGGCCGCACTGACCGGTGGCACGGTCGAGCCGGACGGCGATGACTGGCACACCGTGCGCGTGGACGGTGAGCCGCGGCTGGCGGTGCAGCTTGCGCCCGATCACGTCCGACCCGGGTGGCCGGCCGGCACGCCGCAGCAGCTGCACCTGGACCTCTATGTCGACGACATCCGCGCGGCGCACGAGGAGGCGGTGTCGCTCGGGGCCGAGCTGCTGCGGGCGGCCGACGACCTCGACGCGAAGTCGGGCTTCCAGGTGTACGCCGACCCGGCCGGCCACCCGTTCTGCCTCTGCTGGGGCTGACTCCCGGCGCGACCTTGTGCGCAATCAGCGGTACGGGACCGCCGGCACAACGAGATCGCCGAGATTGAGCTGTTTGGTCGGGGTGACAGGATTTGAACCTGCGGCCTCTTCGTCCCGAACGAAGCGCGCTACCAAGCTGCGCCACACCCCGGTGCGTGCAACCGGCTCAGCATACCGGGTGGCTCCGGGTGCTTTGCCCGCCGGCCTCAGCCGCATCGCGGCCAGGCCGGGGCAGCCCCTAGCGGGGGGTTGGGTCAGCCGCTTCGCGGGAGCAGGGTCAGCAGTGACGCCTCCGGACGGCAGGCGATGCGCACCGGCAGATACGGGTTCCCGCCCAGGCCGGCGCAGATGTGGAAGTACATATGCTCGTCCCACCGGTGCAGCCAGCGGGCCCGGGTGCGCTCGATCCCGCAGTTGGTGACGATCGCCGGCCCGAACGGGATGCGCACCTGGCCGCCGTGGGTGTGCCCGGCCAGCACCAGGTCGTAGCCGTCCCGTGCGAACGCAGCCAGCAGGTACGGCTCCGGCGAATGGGTGACGCCGATGCGGACCACGGCGGACGCGTCGGCGGGGCCGGCGATCTTCGCGTACCGCACCCGGTACAGATGCGGATCGTCGGTACCCGCAAGCGCGATCGGCACGCCGTTCACGGACATCGTCCGCCGCACGTGGGTGAGATCCAGCCAGCCCGCGTCCGCCATCGCGCTCGCGAGATCCGGCCAGGGCAGCGCAGGTCCGTACACCCGCCGCTGCTGCGGGAAGAAGTAGCGCGCCGGGTTCTTGCGCTTGGGGCCGTAGTAGTCGTTGTTGCCGGGGACGAAGCAGCCCGGGAACGCAAACAGCGGAGCCAGCGCGTCCAGCACCGCGGGCACCGCGTCGGCCGAGGACATCATGTCGCCGGTGCTGACCACGAGGTCGGGTTCGAGCCCGGCCAGGTCTCGGATCCAGGCCAGCTTGTCGCGCTGCGCCGGCACGATGTGCAGGTCGGACACGTGCAGCAGCCGGATCGGACGCGATCCCGGCGCGAGTACCGGGACCTCGAAGCGTCGCAGCGTGTATGCGTGCGCCTCGTACTGCGTCCCGTACAGGTACGCGGCGGCGCCGCCGGCCGCTCCCAACGCCGCGGCCCGTGCACCGGCGCGCAGCAGTCGGGACATGGGCACCACAGTACGGTGAACGCATGCCCGAGTTGAAAGCGCGTTTACAGGCAGATCTCAACACCGCGATGAAGGCGCGCGACGAGCTGACCACCGCCACGCTGCGGATGGCGCTGACCGCGGTCACGACCGAGGAGGTCGCCGGCAAGCAGGCGCGCGAGCTGTCCGACGACGAGGTGCTCAAGGTGCTGGCGCGCGAGGGCAAGAAGCGGCGCGAGGCCGCCGAGGCCTACGACGCCGCGAAACGGTCCGAGCTCGCTGCGCGGGAACGGGCCGAGGGCGAGGTCCTGGACCGCTACCTGCCGGCGCAGCTGGACGATGCCGAACTGGCCGAGCTGGTCCGCGGCGCGATCGCCGAGTCCGGTGCGAGCGGTCCGCAGCAGCTCGGCGCGGTGATGAAGATCGTGCAGCCGAAGGTCGCGGGTCGCGCCGACGGCCGCCGGGTCAGCGACGAGGTGCGCCGCCAACTGGGCTGAGCGACAGCCGGGTCCGCCGCTGGTCAGTGGCCGGGACCGCCCGGTCCGTGGTGCGCCCCACCGTGGCCCGGGCCGCCGCTGCCCGCACCGCCGCCACCTGCGCCGGCCGTGCCGGTACTGGTTCCGCCGCTGGTCGAGCCGCCCCCTGGGCCGCCACCGTTCTGATTGCCGTGTCCCTGGTTGTGCGCCGGAGGCGGCGGCGTGTACGTCGCCACCAGCTGCGGCTGACCACTGGACGGGCACACCGTGATCGTGGCGCCCTTCGTCGCGATCTGCGGCGCGTAGTAGGCGACCTGGCCGTACGTGACGCTGCTGGCGCAGGACACGTTGTCGGCCTTGTCCAGCTGCTGCATCTTGAACCCGGCCGCGGACAGCATGCTCGCGGCCTCGCTGAGCGTGTGCCCGGTCAGGTCGGGCACTTCGGTGCCGGGAACCGAGTCGGGGCTGGGCCACGTCCACTGCTTGTTCTG
The DNA here is from genome assembly GCA_035765515.1 of Jatrophihabitantaceae bacterium. Lineage (GTDB taxonomy): Bacteria > Actinomycetota > Actinomycetes > Mycobacteriales > Jatrophihabitantaceae > DASRSS01. Next base: position 51,388 of record DASTXN010000068.1, read on the forward strand.
CAGCAGCGGCTGCAGCGCGTCCAGCCAGACCTGCGAGGCGTAGTCGCCGTACGCGGTGCCGGGGGTGGTCTCGCCGGGCAGGCCGCGGGACGGGTCGAACGGGCTGTCCAGGTTGACGATCGCGTTCGCGGCGACGAGCTGCGGCGTCATGCCGACGAACCAGATCGACGAGTTCTTCGACTCGTCCGCGGCCACCGCGGTACCGGTCTTGCCCGCGACGATGCTCGGGTTGGTCGAGTACCAGGACTGGAACGGCTGCGCCGACGTGCCCGGGTACTTCGTGTCGCCGGTCAGGATCTGCACGGCCTGTCGCGCGACCTGCGGGCTGACCACCTGCACCGGCTGCGCGCGGTGCGTCTCGATAGCCGTGTACTCGGCGTTCGCCGGATCGGACGCGACCTCCTGGCCGGCCTTGATCACCGGCTTCTTGATCGCGACGACCGGTGCCGGCGCATTGAACTCACCGTCGTTGGCGACCGCCGCGTACGCACCGGCAATCTCCAGCGGGCTGGTGGAGACGTCACCGAGCACGAGCTGCTGGGCGCGCTGGTTCTCCACGATCGTCTGTGCCACCGTCTGCTTCGCGGTGTCGCCGGGCTCCTCGAGGCCCTTCATCCCGAGCTGCTCGGCCATGTCCACGATCGGCTGCAGTTGGCAGCTGAGCAGCTGGTCGGCGAGCCCCACGAAGAATGTGTTGGACGACTTCACGGTGGCGGACGTCAGCGTCTCGTTGGCGTTGTACGTCTCCTGCGCATCGCCGTTCGTGGCGTTCGTCGGGGTGTAACAGGTGCCGGCCTTGTACGGCGAGGTGTTCTGCAGCGGCCAGTCGGACGGCACGCCGGTCGAGAGCGCGGTGAGCAGCGGGAACAGCTTGTACGTCGAGGCGCCGAACGCCGTGTACGACGTGAAGATCGGCAGCGTGGTGTGGCTATGGTCCTTGCGCGAGGTCGGGTTGCCGTACTTCTTGCTGGTGGCCATGGCCAGCACGTCGCCGGTCTTCGGATCGATCACCGGCATGATCGCGGTCATCTGGCCGCCCGCCGGGATCGTCTTCGACAGGTTCTTCTGGATCTGGTTCTGGTCCTTGACGTCCAGCGTGGTGACGATCTGGTAACCGCCGGTCGCCAGGTCGCTGATGTGGGCGGTGGACTCGAGCCAGTGCACGACGTAGTCGCAGAAGAACCCGACGTTGCGGATCGTCTTCGACGCGTGCGCACAGCCTTCCTTCACCTGCGGTGGCCTCGTGGTCGCGAGCGAGATCGGCTGCGCCTCGTACTTGCTCGCCTGAGCCTGCGTCAGGTTGCCCACGTCCACGAGGTTCTGCAGCACCTGGTTGCGCCGGGCGCGGGCCGCGTCGGGGTAGACGAACGGGTCGTACGCCGACGGCGCGCGCAGGACGCCGACTAGAAGCGCGGCCTCGGGCAGGCTGAGGTCCTTGGCGTCCTTGCCGAAATAGGTCTCCGCCGCCGTCTGCAGCCCGAACGAGTTCTCGCCGAAGAACGCGATGTTCAGGTAGTTGTCCAGGATCTGGTTCTTGGACTCGCGCTTCTCGATCGAGATCGCGCACTGCGCGTCCTCCATCTTGCGCTGCAGGGTCTGCGCCACCGCGGCCCGCTGCTTGGCCAGGTTGTCGCCGGCCTGGTAGAGGCGGATCTGCTTGACGTACTGCATGGTCAGCGTCGAGCCGCCCTGGGTGTCGCCGTTGCTGGTGCTGACGGCCGAACGGATCAGCCCGCGCATGTCCACGCCGTGGTGCTTGTAGAAGCGGCGGTCCTCGGTGGCGACCAGCGCCTGCTGCAGGTAGGTGGGCACCTCGCTGAGCGGGATCGGCACGCGGTCCTGGCTGAAGATCGTCGCGATCACCGTCTTGCCGTCGCTCGCCAGCAGCGTCGTCTTCTGCGGCGGGGCGGACTCGGTGAGGTTGCAGGTCGTGTTCAGGAACTTGTTCGCCTCGTGTTCGGCCGCCAGCCCCAGCCCGCCGACGTAGGGGAGCAGGAAACCGGCGACGAGCACGCCGGCGCCGACCAGCGCCGCGACCAGCTTGCCGATGACGGGCCACGGAACCTGGCCCTCAGGGGTACCTGCCACGCGGTCAGCCTACGGTGCAGTCCGATTTGTCTGCGGTGACGGCTCAGTCGATGGTCAGCAGCCGCCCGATGGTGCGCAGCCCGTCCAGATCGTGTACGTCGACGGGCAATGCGCGGACCGCGACCGTGGCCACCTCCGGATGCGCGGTGGCGAACCGCTTGGCCATCCGTGCGTCGTGCTCGGCAGCACCGGCGATCTCGGCATGTACCCGCAGCGCGGTCGCGGCCAGCCGGGTGGGACCGTCCTGCTTGCGCGTCTGCAGCGACTGCGCCGCAGCCTCGGCCCGAGCGCACGTCAACGCCGCTGCGCCGTCGACGTCGGCTGTGCGGTGCATCCGGTTGATCACCAGTCCGGCGAGCGGCATGCGCTCGGCGGAGAGCCGGTCCACGAAGTAGGACGCCTCGCGCAACGCGTCGGGTTCCGGCGCGGCCACGACGACGAACGCGGTGCCGGGCGCCTTGAGCAGCTCGTACGTCTGCTGGGCGCGCTCACGGAAACCGCCGAACATCGACTCCAGTGCGGAGACGAACGCGGACAGGTCGCGGATCAGGTCGCCACCGAGCACGCGGCTGAACACCTTGGCGAACATGCCGATCCCGGCTGTCATCACCTTCATGCCGGTGCGCCCGCCGGCGCGGGCCGGGGCGGTCAGCACCCGGATCATGCGCCCGTCCAGGAACCTGCCGAGCCGGTTGGGCGCGTCCAGGAAGTCCAGCGCGGAACGCGACGGCGGGGTGTCCACGACGATCAGGTCCCAGTTGCCGGTGGCGGCGAGCTGCCCCAGCTTCTCCATCGCCATGTACTCCTGCGTGCCGGCGAAGGACGAGGACAGCGATTGGTAGAAGGGGTTCGCGAAGATCTGCTGCGCGCGATCCGGCGTGGAGTGCTCGAGCACCACGTCGTCGAAGGTGCGCTTCATGTCCAGCATCATGGCGAACAGCCGCCCGCCCGCGACGCCCTTGACCTCGCGCGGGGTGTTGTCCAGCTCGGTGAGCCCCATCGACTGCGCGAGGCGCCGCGCCGGGTCGATCGTCAGCACGACCGTGCGACGGCCGGCCTCCGCACCGAGCAGCGCGATCGCGGCGGCCGTGGTCGTCTTGCCGACCCCGCCGCTGCCGCACGTGACGACGATCCGGGTGGACGGATCCCGCACCAGCGCGGGGAGATCGAGCGGGGTGCTCACTGCGCGTCCTGCTGGACGAATTGCGCGGCGAGCTCGTTCAGCTCGCCGAGGCCGACCGGCGGGTTGAGGTCGGGCAGCTCGATGCGCGGCACGTCCAGCGCGTCGAGCCGGATCGCGTTCTCGGCCTGGATCCGCTGCCGTTCGGCGTAATCGACCATCTCCGCAGCCAGCGCGGCCGCGTGCGCCTCCGGGATGTCCGCGTGCGCCAGGCCCTTGGCCAGCGCGGCCGCGTCGACCGTGCCGTCCCCGTCCGCACCGTCGGCGCCGTCCTCGATGAGCGTCGGACGGGCGCGGTTCACCAGCACCGCGCCGACCCGGAAGCCGTTCGCGGTCAGCTCGCCGGCCGCGTCCAGGGTCTCCTGCACCGGCATCTCCTCGAGCAGCGTCACCAGGTGCACCGCGGTCTGCGCGCTGTGCAGCAACGCGATCACGCCCTCGCTCTGCCGGTTGATCGGTCCGATGCGCGCCAGGCTGGCGACCTCCTTGGTCGCGTCCAGGAACTTGCCGATGCGCCCCGTCGGCGGCCCGTCCAGCACGACCGCGTCGTAGGCGTTGTTGCCGTCGCGGTCCGTCCGGGCCACGGCCTCCTTGACCTTGCCGGTGAGCAGCACGTCACGTAGCCCGGGTGCGAGCGTGGTGACGAAGTCGACGGCGCCCATGCGCTTCAGGGTGCGAGCTGAGCGCTTGAGGCCGTAGAACATGTCCAGGTACTCGATCATCGCCTGCTCGGCGTCGATCGCCAGCCCCCACAGCGACCCGCCGCCGGCGGTGGACGCCAGCCGCTGCTCCTCGTACGGCAGCGCGGGCACGTCGAACAGCTGCGCGATCGCCTGGCGGCCCTCGACCTCCACCAGCAGCACCTTCCTGCCCGTGTTGGCCAGCGCGAACGCCAGCGCCGCGGCCACGGTGGTCTTGCCGGTGCCGCCCTTGCCGGTGACGATGTGCAGCCGGGCGCGGGACGGGATCTCCGGACGCAGCTGTGCCCGCTGCGCGCGTGCTCGCGACCCGGTCGTGGCCATTTCGCCAGCGTATGGGACCGGCCTGGACGGCGCCCCGGCCAGGGGGTTGAGGTCACACTGCTGGCCCCGCTGCAGCGCCGGTCGCGGAGTGTCGCGCCGCAACGGGGCCAAGCCGATACGGTCGGGCCCATGACTTCGCCTTCCGCGCGCCTCGCCGAGCTCGGCCTGACCCTTCCCACCGTCGTCCCGCCGGTCGGCTCGTACCTGCCCGCCGTGCGCAGCGGGTCGTACGTCTACACGTCCGGCCAGCTGCCGATGGTGGACGGCGCGATGCCCGCGACCGGAAAGGTCGGCGGCGGCGTCACACCCGAGCGCGCCGCCGAGGTCGCCCGGTTGTGCGCGCTGAACGCGCTCGCCGCCGTCGACGGGCTGGTCGGTCTCGACGCGGTCGTGCGCGTGGTCAAGGTAGTCGGCTTCGTCGCGTGCGTGCCGGAGTTCACCAACCCGTCCGTCGTGGTCAACGGGGCAAGTGACCTGCTCGCCGACGTGTTCGGCGAGGCGGGCCGGCACGCGCGATCCGCCGTCGGGGTCGCGACACTCCCGATGGACTCCCCCGTCGAGGTCGAGCTGATCGTCGAGATCGCTCCATGACGGAGATCCGGGACGCAGCGACCGTCGTCCTGCTGCGCGACCACGCGGACGGGCTGCAGGCGTGGCTGCTCACCCGCGTGCAGCAGATGGTGTTCGCGGCGGGCATGAGCGTCTTCCCCGGCGGGCGGGTGGACGACGCCGATGCGGAGCTGCCGTTCGCGGCCGGCGCCGCGGCTGCGGTCGCGGGCCGGTTCGGCTGCGACGAGCGCCAAGCACGCGCGCTGCTCGGGGCGGCGGTGCGGGAGACGTTCGAGGAGACCGGCGTGTTGCTCAGCGTGCCGGCCGCGGACCTGTCCGGCGCGCGCACCGACGTCGAGGCGGGACGGGTGTCCTTCGGCGACCTGCTGCGCGCCAACGGCCTGCAGGTGGACGCGGAATCCCTGCGGCCGTGGGCCCGCTGGATCACGCCGCCCGGTGAGACCCGCCGCTACGACACGCACTTTTTCGTCGCGGCGCTGCCCGAGGGAGCCGAGGCGCAGGACGTCACCACCGAGTCGTCGGAGGCGTCCTGGATCCGTCCGGTCGACGCGCTGGAGCAGGCGCAGGGCGGCGAGCGCGGGTTGCTGCCGCCGACCATCGCGACGCTGGCCGCGCTGCAGCCGTTCGGCACGGTCGCCGAAGTGCTCGCTGCCGCCGACAGCCGTCCGCTCGAGGCGATCTCGCCGGACATCCGCATCGAGGGCGACCGCATCATCGCCGAGCTGCCCGGCGGCGAGACCATCGAACTGCCGAAGGCGCTGTTCTCGTGACCGGGATCGCCTCGTGACCGAGCTCGCGTACGAGTCGCTGCGGACGGTCACGCCGAGCGCGTCGGTGCTGCTGCAGCGCAATCCCGGTCCGATGACCCTGGACGGGACGAACACCTGGCTGCTGCGCGCGCCCGGTGCCGACGAGACGGTCGTGGTCGACCCCGGGGAGACGTCCGACGAGCACCTCGACCGGCTGCTCGCCGCCGCACCGCGCATCGCGCTGGTGCTGATCACGCACGGGCACTTCGACCACAGCCAGTCCGCGGCCGCCCTGCACGAGCGCACTGGCGCTCCCGTGCACGCCGTCGATCCGGCGCACTGTCACGGCGGCGAGCCGCTGCGGGCGGGCGCGTCGTTCGAGGTCGCCGGGCTGCATGTCGACACGCTGGGCACGCCCGGGCACACCGCGGACTCGGTCTCGTTCCTGGTGCGCGACGAATCGGACGCGGCCAGCGCAGTGCTCACCGGGGACACCATCCTGGGACGCGGCACCACCGTCGTCGCGCACCCGGACGGGAACCTGCGCGACTACCTGGACTCGCTGCACCGGCTGGCCGACCTCGGACCGCTCGCTGTGTTGCCGGGTCACGGTCCCGAGCTGCCCGATCTCGCGGCTGCGGCGCGGTTCTACTTGCAGCACCGGCAGGAGCGGCTGGATCAGGTTCGTGCCGCGCTGGACATCCTGGGACCGGACGCGACCGCCCGCCAGATCGTCGAGCACGTCTACGCCGACGTCGACCAGTCCGTCTGGTGGGCCGCCGAGTTGTCCGTCAACGCCCAGCTGGAGTATCTGAGGTCCTGACCTAAGCCCCCGCTGATCAACAGCAGAAAATGGCTGCCCCGACGACCAAAACCGAATGTTGATCAACGTGATCAACGAGGCTTTGGTGGTGACCCACCACGCGATGAGCGCTCGCGCGAAGAGCCCGCGCGCGGCGCGAGCGCCAGCGAGCTTGCCGCTCGGATCGCGCGATCCGGCCTGTTCTTTGGGCCGGTCGAAGATCCGATCTGGCGCGGATGAGCCTATCGGGCGCGGCGGGCTAGGCGCTCGCGGTCGAGGATGACGACGCTCTTGCCCTCCAGGCGCAGCCAGCCGCGCGAGGCGAAGTCGGCCAGCGCCTTGTTCACGGTCTCGCGGGACGCGCCGACCAGCTGCGCCAGCTCCTCCTGGGTGAGGTCGTGCGTCACCCGCAGTTGGCCGCCCTCGATCGATCCGAACCGCTGGGCCAGCTGCAGCAGCTGCTTGGCCACGCGACCGGGAACGTCCACGAAGATCAGGTCGGCGAGCATCGTGTTCGTGCGCCGCAGCCGGCGGGCGACCACGCGCAGCAGCTGCATCGCGATCTCCGGACGGTCCCGCACCCACGCCTGCAGCGCGGCCTTCGGCAACCGCGCGAGCCGGGCGTCCGTCACCACGGTCGCGGTGGCGGTGCGCGGCCCGGGGTCGAACAGCGACAGCTCGCCGAACTGGTCGGACGGGCCCATCACAGCGACCAGGTTCTCGCGCCCGTCCGAGGAGCGGCGGCCGAGCTTGATCTTGCCGGACAGGACGATGTACAGGCTCTCGCCGGGCTCACCCTCGGTGAACAGCGTCGAACCGCGCGGCGCGTCGATGATTTCGAACTCGTCGGCCAGCGCCTCGACGGCCTCCGGGTTGACACCCTGGAACAGGCCGGCCCTGCGCAGAATCTCGTCCACGTCCGCTCCTCCTGAGCCCGGCACGCAAGCGGCTGCGAGCCGAATCACACACTCGCCGGGAGTCTAGGGCACACACCGGGCTGACGCCGCGCCCGGTTCTTGCCAGCCGGGACGCGCCAGGCGCGCCGGCTAGGAGCGACCGCGCCCGAACCAGCCCGGACGGCAGGCGCGCCGGCTAGGAGCGACCGCGCCCGAACCAGCCCGGACGCTGGCGGAACCGCGACAGTGCCGAGTCGGTTCCCTCGCGCACGAACGTGTCCAGCTCGTCGGCGTTCGCATCGTCCAGGAAGTGCTCGAGCTGGCGCTCCACGGCGACCTTGCTCAACGGCTGCTCGACGCGCTCCATGAGCAGCACGAAGCCGAGCAGCAGCAGCGGGAACAGCAGCACCAGGAATCCGATCATGACGCGTCCATTATGGGCCCGGGTTGCCGCCTTTCCCCATGCCGCGACCAAATTCAGGCCGGAAATCTGGTCAGACCGTGGGGAAAGCGCGCGAGGTTAGGCTGACCGGCGTGCCGACCAAGCCCTCAGCGAAGACCAAGCCCCCGGCAACGACCAAGCGCGCTGACGCGACCAAGGCCCCCGCAAAGTCCAAGCCCCCGGCAACTACCAAGCGCGCTGACGCGACCAAAGCGGCTGCCGCGACCAAGCCGGCTGACGAGTCGCCGCTCGCGCTCACCCGGCGCGCCCGGCGGATCAACAAGGAGCTGGCCGTGGTCTACCCGGACGCGCACTGCGAGCTGGACTTCACGAACGCGCTGGAACTCTCGGTGGCCACGATCCTGTCCGCGCAGTGCACGGACAAGCGGGTCAACGAGGTCACCCCGAAGGTATTCGCGCGCTACCGCACGGCCGCCGACTACGCCGGCGCCGACCGTGCGGAGTTGGAGGAACTGGTCCGTCCCACCGGCTTCTACCGCAACAAGACCAACTCGCTGATCAAGCTCGGCCAGGCGCTGATCGAGCGCTTCGACGGCGAGGTGCCGCGCACCCTGAACGAGCTGGTCACCCTGCCGGGATTCGGCCGCAAGACCGCGAACGTCGTGCTGGGCAACGCGTTCGGCATCCCGGGCATCACCGTCGACACCCACTTCGGACGGCTCGCGCGCCGCTGGCGGTGGACGGACGAGACGGACCCGGTCAAGGTCGAGCTGGTGATCAACGAGCTGATCCCGAAGAAGGACTGGACCATCCTGTCGCACCGGGTGATCTGGCACGGCCGGCGCATGTGCCACGCGCGCAAGCCCGCGTGCGGCGTCTGCCCGATCGCGCGCTGGTGCCCGTCGTTCGGTGAGGGGCCGACGGACCCCGAGGTCGCGGCCAAGCTCGTCCGCAGCGCGTCGCAGATGATGGAATCGATGGCGTGATCCCGGACTTCCTCGCCCCGCTGGTGACGGCGGCGCGCACCGCGCGTGGCGAGGACTTCCCGCGCATCCCGCCGCCCGAGGACGGCAGCGCGCGGGCCTCGGCCGTTCTGGTCGCGTTCGCCGAGACGCATCCGGCCAACACCAGCCCGGGCGTCCTGTTCATCCAGCGCGCCGAGGGCCTGCGCCGCCACCCCGGCCAGGTCGCCTTCCCGGGCGGCGCCGTCGACCCGGAGGACGCGGACGTGACCGCCGCGGCGCTGCGCGAAGCACAGGAGGAGGTCGGGCTCGACCCGGCCAGCGTGACCCCGCTCGTGCGTCTGCCGGAGATCTACATCTCGCGCTCCGGCTTCGTGGTCACGCCGGTGCTCGCGTGGTGGCACGAGCCGCACCCGGTCGCGCCGGTGGACCCGGTCGAGGTCGCGCGTGCGGGCGTGCTGTCGCTCGACGACCTGACCGACCCGGCCAACCGGTTCGCCGTCGTGCACCCGTCCGGCTGGCAGGGCCCCGGCTTCGAGGTGGACGGCTTCTTCATCTGGGGCTTCACCGCGATCCTGCTCGACCAGCTGCTCACCCTCGGCGGCTGGAACCGGCCGTGGGACCAGGGCGTGCAGCGGCCGATCCCCGCCTGACGGCGGCGAGTCCGGGCCCCCGTCAAGGGGCGAGCTCACGTGCGCCTAGCGCGTCGGCGCGACTGCCGGCGCGGGCCCACAGCGGGCCGCTGTACCGTCCAACCCATGCCGGTTGCCCGATCTCTGAGCGCCCGAACCGTGCGTGCCGGGTCCGTCGGCGTGCTCGCCGCCGCAGCCGCGCTGGGGCTGGCCGCCTGCTCGAACACCCAGCCGGCCGCGAACAAGGCGCCGCACACCGGCTCGGCCACCGCCTCGACCGTCAACGGCGTGCAGCAGGTGACCATCCACGCCAGCGACTTCCGCTTCTCCCCGTCCACCATCACCGTCCATCCGGGAAAGGTGAAGGTGATCCTGGTCAACGACGGCGGCGGCGCACCGCACAACTTCCAGGTGCCGAAGTTCCCGTCCGACTGGGTGCCGCTGACCGCCAACGGCGACACCAAGGAGTCCACCTTCACTGCCCCCGCGCCCGGCCGATACCAGTTCGTGTGCACCATCCACACCCAGCAGGGCATGACCGGCACCCTCGTGGTGCTGCCGAGCTGACGCAGACGTGAACATCCTCGACCTCGTCATCGTCGTGGCCGCCGTGGCCTACGGCATCGGCGGGTTCCGGCACGGCGCCGTCGTGGGCGCGCTGTCCATGATCGGCTTCTTCGGCGGCGCCGCGATCGGCGCGCAGCTGGCCGAGCCGCTGGGCTCGCGGCTGGCGGACGGACGGGCCCAGGTCCCGGTCGCGATCCTGTGCGTGCTGATGCTGGCGATGATCGGCCAGCTGATCGGCGCGTGGATCGCCGGGCACGTGCGCGCCAAGCTCGTCACCGGCCGCGGAAAGCTGCTGGACAGCGGGGTCGGCACCGGGCTCGGCGTGGCGTCGGTGCTGATCGTGGCCTGGATGGTGGCCGTGCCGCTGGCGTCCTCGCCGTACCCGCAGCTGTCCGCCGAGGCCAGCCACTCGACGATCGTGCGCGCGGTCAACGACGTGATGCCGGCCGAGGTACGCAACCTCTACGGCTCGATGCGCTCGTTCCTGAACCAGAGCGGGTTCCCGCCCGTGTTCGGGGACAACCTCGGCGGCGCGGGGCCGAGCGTGTCCGTCCCGGCTCCGGACGCGAACCTGTCACCGGCCGTGCAGTCCGCGGTGCAGCGCGCGCACCGCTCGACGTTCAAGATCTACGGCCAGGCGCCGTCCTGCAACCGGGGTATCGAGGGCAGCGGCTTCGTCATCGCGCCCCACAAGGTGATCACCAACGCGCACGTCGTCGCGGGCACGAACCAGGTGTCCGTCCAGTTGGCGAACAAGCGGATGCTGCCGGCGACCGTGGTGCTGTTCGACCCGCGCACCGACGTGGCCGTGCTGAACGTGCCGCAGCTGGACGCACCCGTGATGCACTTCGCGTCCGGCACCGCGGACCAGGGCACGCCGGCGGTGGTGCTCGGCTTCCCGCAGAACGGTCCGTTCACCGTGCGCGCCGCGCGGATCCGCACCGAGGCGACGGTTGGGGGCACCGACATCTACGGCCACGGCAGCGTGGACCGCCAGATCTACTCGCTGCGCGCGATCATTCGCAGCGGCAACTCCGGCGGCCCGCTCATCGCGAACGACGGATCCGTGCTCGGCATGGTGTTCGCGACCGCGCTGGACTCGTCCGACACCGGCTACGCGCTCACCGCGGGGCAGTTGGCGCGGGACGTCTCGAGCGGGCGACACGACTCCGCGCCGGTGGGCACCGGATCCTGCACCCCGGAGTGAGTCGGGCAGCCGGAGGTCAGCGGGCCTTCGCCCAGCGCACCAGCTCGCCGGAGATCAGCTCGGGCACCTCGTCGTGCGGGAAGTGGCCGACACCGTCCAGCACCCGGTACTCGTACGTGCCGGTGACGTACTGACCCGAGCCGCGGGCCGTGGACGGCAGCACGCACGTGTCGAAGTCGCCGTGCAGGTGCAGCACGGGCGCGGCCACCGGCCGGCGCAAGGACGCGGCGAACCGGCGCCCGTCGGCGCGCGGCAGCGAGCGCACCAGCCACCGGAAGTGCTCGGCGGCGCAGAACGCCACCTGCGGGATGCGCACCGCCTCGGCGTACCGCTCGACATCGGCCCGGTAGCTCGGCGTGCCGCGCCAGCGAGGTCCCGTCCAGGTGTCGAACAGGTGCCGCACCCAGCGCGCGTCGCGGGTCAGCAGCGATTCCGGACGGCGCGGTAGCTGGAACGTGCGCAGCGCGTACGCCGACGCGCGTCGCTGCTCCGGGTTGCGGGCGATCGCGGCGCGCAGCCGCAACGGGTGCGCGGCGCCGAGCAGCACCATGCTGCGCACGACCTCGCGGTGGTTCGCGGCCATCGCCCACGCGAGCAGCCCGCCGAGATCGTTGCCGACCACCATCGCGTCCTGCTCGCCGAGCGAGGTCACCAGCGCGGCGAGGTCCGCGGCCAGGTTCGGCGCGTCGTAGCCGCGTGGCGGCTTGTCCGTGGCGCCGAAGCCGCGCAGGTCGACCGCGACGGCGCGAAAGCCCGCGTCCGCGAGGTCGACCAGCTGCCGCCGCCAGGCCCACCAGAACTGCGGGAAGCCGTGCAGCAGCAACACCAGCGGGCCGCTGCCCAGCTCGGCCACGTGCATCGCGATGCCGTTGGCCCGCACCGTGCGATGCGCCCACGGACCGTCCACCAGGACGATCGAGCTGTCGGGCCGGCGGGGCATGCGCGCGCTCAGCTCCGCCGCGTGTTCGCCTTGAGGTACGCGACGGTGTCCCGGCCGGTTTCGATGGTGCGCTGCGGGGCCTTGACGCGCTTGACCTTCCGCACGCCCAGCACGACGAACAGGGCGATCACGACGAGCAGGAAGCCGAAGACGGCCAGGTACGACAGCCAGCGCCACAGCCCGAGCGCGTGCAGGCCCTCGGCGAGCGCGATGAGGCCGAACGTCAGCGAGAACACCAGCAGCACCGCGGCGGCGGCGAAGAAGCCGACTCCGGTGCCGGCGTTCTTGACGGTCGACTTCAGCTCCAGCTTCGCGAGCGCGATCTCGCCCTGGATGATCGTCGACAGGTTCGCCGACGCCTCCGCGACCAGCTGGCCGATCGAGAGCTCGTCCTCACCAGCGGCGTGCCGTCCCCCGGCCGGCGCACCGTTCGGGCTCGTGCCGTTCGGGCTTGTGCCGTTCGGCTGCGGTGACACCGTCACGATGTGGTTCCTCCTGGACGTCGCTGGCGGCGCTGACTGCTGCGATCATTCCAGGCCGCGGCCGGTTCTGTCCGTGGGAGTAGCCGGATCTTGCCCGCCGGCGGCGCGCAGCCGGGCCAGCAGGGCCGTCCCGTCGGGTACGCCCAGGCCGGTGCAGGCGTCCCAGCCGACGGCCGCCGCGTACGCGCCGTTGTCGCCGGAGACGATGTCACGCAGCCCGGACGCGGCGCCGCCCGCGGCCAGGCCCGCGTACAGCGCGGCGTTCAGCAGGCCGAGCGGGCGGCCGGTGCCCTGTGCCAGCCGGGCGACCAGCGCGGCCCACAGCGGCGCGACGGCGCTCGTCCCGCCGATCACGAGCTGGCTGCCGTCGACGCGCACCTGATAGCCGGTGGCCGGGTCGGCGTCCGCCGCGACGTCCGGCACGCCCCGGCCGCCGGCCGGCCCGCCTGCCGGCGCCTGCCAGTCCGGGCGGGCGAACACGTCGCTGACCCCGCCGCCGGTCGCGCCGCCGCCCGCGCCGTCGTTCCAGACGGTCTCGGCTGCCACTGTGCCCGTGGCCGCATCGGCCTGCAGGCTGGTGCCGCCGCACGCCAGCACATGTGGGCTGGACGCGGGAAAGTCGGCGTGGCTGGAGCCGTCGCTCGCCCCGTCGGAGCTGCCGTTGTCGCCGGCGGCCGCGGTGACGGTCACGCCGAGCGTCACTGCGTCGGCGAACACGCCGTCCAGCGCGGTGCGCGCCTGGTCCGTCCAGTCGTCCTCGTTCTGCCCCCAGCTGATGCTGACGGCGGTCGGCGTCGGGTCGGCGTGGATGGCGTCGCTGACCGCGTCCAGGAAGCCGGCGTCGGTGTTGGGCGCAAAGTAGACGACGAGGTCCGCCTTGGGTGCGAGGGCGCCGGCCACCTCGATGTCGAGCAGCACCTCGCCGTCGGCGCCCTGCGGGTCACGTCCCGGCTCGTTCTGCGCGCCGTCCACCCCCTGCGCGGTCACGTTCGGGGTCGCCAGCCCCAGGTCGGCGAAGTAGGCGTCCAGGTCGGACTGCGCGAACCCGCCGCCGAGCTCGATGATCGCGATCGTCTGGCCGGTGCCGTCCGTGTCCGGTGGGAAGCGGTAGATCTCGCCGAGCTGCAACGGGGTGTAGCTGGTGCGGACGTGTGAGCCGGCCGCGATCCGGAACTGCGTTCGGGCCTGCGGGCGGTCGTCCAGCCCGAGGACGGCCACGACGACGCCGTCCAGCGGTCGCGGCACGTGCAGCGCTCCGCTGCGGTGCCGGTGCGTGACGGCGCGCCCGTCCGGTGCGGTGCTGGTGACCTGCTCGAGGCTGGTGCCGAACACCCGGCCGAACTCGGCCGCGGTTCCGGCGACGCGGACGCGGCGCGAGGGCAGGTCGGCGGACACGATGTGCAGGCCGAGCGCGGCGAGGGTGGCAGTGACCAGGTCGACGTCCTCGCGCGCCGCCCCGAGCTCACCGGGCGTCGCGTGCCGCAGCAGCACCAGGGCCTCGAACTCGTACTCCGGATCGACCGGGCGGGCGTCGCGGCGATCTGTCGCGGGCGGGCGCTCGCTACCCGGCAGCGGGACCAGTTCCGGCAGGGTGGGGTCCGGTTGGGCCCGGTTTGCGTCCATGTGGACGGTGTACCTGCTGCGCCCACCCGCAGGCAAGGTCCGTTCGCACTAGTGCGAGGCACGCTTCCTGCGCGACGGGCGCCACCTCGCGCCATCTAGCCTTGGCGGTCGTGACTGCCGACCCGCTCGCCCCGCTGCTCGACCTGCCCGGTGTCGCCGATGGCGTCGCCGCGACGCGTTCGGCCGTCGACACCCTGCTGAACAACCGCGTGCTGCGGCGCAGTTCGCCGGACGTCTCGGCCGAATCGTCACTGCGCGGCGCGTGGATCTCGGCCGTGCTCGGCGGCGCGACGGCCTCGCTGGAGGACGTCCGGTCCGGTGCCGCCGCGGCCGACCCGCTCGTGCAGGGCGCGTTGCGGGCGCAGGCCGCCATCGGTGCTCTGGCCGACACCTGGACGCACGCCCCCCGCCAGGCCCTGGCGCGCTTGCACGCGCTGGCCGCGGCGGATCTGGTCGCCGACCGCGAGGCACTGGGCCGTCCGGCCGCGGGCTCCGCGCAGCGGCTGGACGCCCTGGCCGCGGTGCTCGAGGTGACTCAGGCGCCGGCGACGGTCGTCGCGGCGATCGTGCACGGCGAGATCCTGTCGCTGGACGCGTTCGCGCCGGCGTCCGGTGTCGTCGCGCGCGCAGCCGTCCGGCTCACGCTCATCGACCGCGGGCTGGACCCGAAGTCGCTGGTCGTGGTCGAGGCCGGGCACCGCGACCTCGGCGCTCAGTACGACTCCGCGCTTGCCGCGTACCGCGACGGCACGCCGGACGGGATCGCGCGCTGGCTCAACCACTGCTCGGCGGCGATCGTGGCCGGGGTGCGCGAGACGACGGCCATCTGCGAGGCGATCGCGCGCGGCTGACGCGGCGACGGCGCCGGGACCGTAAGCGATCTCGACGCCGTCAACGCGGACGAGCGGGTTACCAGTCGTGCCCGGAGGGAAATCGTCCGGCGCGGGCCGCAGTTAGTCGTGGTCCGCGTCGACGCACCTGTTGCGTGGTGGGTTCGCCGCGTGGGTGCCCGATCGTCCGTGCGGGACGGGGACCGCTGGGGGCTGGACCGCCAGGGCGAGAACCCCGTCCGTCCTTGTATTGGACGCCGCCCCCGGCCGGTACGCAACCCCTCCTCGGGGTGTCGCTGGAGCCGGGTCGGCTCAGGCCTGCTCGCGCCGTTTTCGGGCCGCGTACCAGAGCGCGCCACCCACGGCCAGGCTGATGCCGACGGCACCGGCGGTGACGCTCGGGTGTTCGGGGCGCAGCCCGGAGATCCGCTCGCGCAGCGGCACCGCGTTGGAGAACGTCAGCATCGGCCAATCGCGCTCGGCGGCGATCTTGCGCAGTGCGCGGTCGGCGTTCACCGCGAACGGGTGCCCGACCACCTCGAGCATCGGCAGATCCGTCGCGGAGTCCGAGTACGCGTAACAGGCGGACAGGTCGTAGCCGCGCTCGGCGGCCAATTCCCTTATCGCCTCGGCCTTTCCGGGCCCGTACGCGTACAGGCTGATCTCGCCGGTGTACTTGCCGTCCTCGACGACCATGCGCGTTCCGATCGCGTGGTCGGCGCCGAGCATCGCGCCGATGGGAGCCACGACCTCCTCGCCGGACGAGCTCACGATCACCACGTCACGTCCGGCCGCCTTGTGCATGCCGATCAGGTCGACGGCCTCGTTGTAGACGATCGGGTCGATGATCTCGTGCAACGTCTCCGAGACGATCTCGCGGACCTGGCTGACCTCCCACCCGGTGCACATGGCGGTGAGGTACTGGCGCATCCGTTCCATCTGGTCGGCGTCGGCCCCGGCGAGCGCGAACACGAACTGCGCGTAGGCGCTGCGCAGCACGGCACGGCGGTTGAGCAGGCCGCCCTGGTAGAACGGCTTGCCGAACGCCAGCACGCTGGACTTGGCGATGATCGTCTTGTCCAGGTCGAAGAACGCGGCGGTACGGGTGCCCGTGCCGCCCGGCTGTGAGACCACGCCGCGAGGATACGGACCGGCTCCGACTCGTTCCGCGCGGCGCGCGGCAGTTGTCCACAGGACGGCGTGTCGTCCACAGATCCGCAGCGGGCCTTGGCGGGCCGTCCCGTGGGGCGAAGCCTTTGCCGGGTGGGGATTCGCATCGGGGTGCTCGGAGGCAGCGGCGGCGCGGGGGCGTCGACGTTCGCCGCCGTGCTCGCGTGGGCGGCTCGCTTCGCGGGCGCGAGCCTGGTCGATCTGGACGGGAGCGGCGGCGGGATCGACGTCCTGCTCGGTATCGAGCGGGTGCCCGGTCCGCGCTGGTCCGATCTGCGGCTCGACGGTGGCCGGCTCGAATCCGGGCTGCTGCTCGGCGCGTTGCCCCGCTGGTACGGCGTGCCGGTGCTCGCCGCGGACCGCTCGCCGCCCGAGCGCGGCGTGCCCGGCGTGGTCGCGGCCGCCGCGCAGGCCGGCCCCGTGGTGCTGAACCTGCCGCGCGCGCCCGATCCCGTGCGGGCGGCCGCGCTGGACGGGTGTGACCTCGTCGTGTTGCTCGCCGCTGCGCGCGTCCCGGCGCTGGCGGCCGCGCGCGCGGTGCTGGCCGGCCTGCCCGATCCGTCCGCGCAAGCGATCGGCGTGCTGCTGCGAGCCGGCGACGTGCCGCTTGCGGACGCGGCCGCGCTGCTGGGCCGACCGGTGCTCGGCTGCCTGTCCGCGGGCCACCGGCCGGTCGAGCTTGCGGTTCGCCGCCCACCCCGCGCGCTGGCCCGCGTGGCGTCCGGGCTGCTGGACGGTGTCCAGCTTCATCTCACGCGTCCCGAGGAAATGGAGACCGATCGATGACCGAGCTCGCGCTGGTCGAACGGGTGCGTGAGCGACTGGCCCGCACCGCGTCCGGTGACGCGGTCGCACCGTTCGCGGTGGAGACCGCGGTGCGCTCCGAGACCGGCGCGGTGGTCGACGACGTCGTGTTCGCCGCGCTGCGCGCGCAGGTGAGTGCGGAGCTGACCGGTGCCGGTCCGCTGGAGCACCTGCTGGCGATGCCGGGCGTGACGGACGTCCTCGTCACCGCGCCGGACTCGGTCTGGATCGATCGCGGCCGCGGGGTCGAGCGCGTCGACGTCCGATTCCCGGACGACGGTGCCGTGCGCCGACTGGCCCAGCGCCTGGTCGCCGCGTCCGGCCGGCGGCTGGATGACGCCTGCCCTTACGCCGATGCGTCGCTGCCCGACGGCACCCGGCTGCACGCCGTGCTGCCTCCGCTGGTGCCGGCCACGACGCTGTCGTTACGGGTGCTCGCGCGGCGCCGGTTCGCCGTGGACGAGCTGATCCGGCAGGGAACGGTGCCGCCCGCGGCGGCGGGGTTCCTGCGGGCGGCCCTGCGGGCCCGGCTCGCGCTCGTGCTCAGCGGCGGCACCGGGACCGGCAAGACGACCCTGCTCGGTGCGCTGCTGGCCGAGGTACCTCCGTCCGAACGGCTGCTGGTGATCGAGGACGCCGCCGAGCTCGTCATCGCACACCCGCACGTGGTCCGGTTGGTCACCCGCGCCGCGAACCTCGAGGGCGCCGGGGCCGTCGGGTTGCGCGAGCTGGTGCGCCAGGCACTGCGGATGCGTCCGGATCGGCTGGTCGTCGGCGAGTTCCGCGGCGCCGAGATGGTCGAGCTGCTGGTAGCGCTGAACACCGGCCACGAGGGCGGGGCGGCCACGGTGCACGCGAACTCCGCTGCGGACGTCCCCGCCCGGCTCACCGCGCTCGGCGCCCTCGGCGGGCTGGCGCCCGAGGCCGTCGCTCCACTGGTGGCCAGCGCGCTGGACGTCGTGGTGCACCTGCGGCGGGCCGCGGACGGGCAACGCACGGTGGACGAGCTCGGCCTGCTGCGCAGACGGGCCGGCGAACTGGAGGTCGCGACGGTCTGGTCCAGCACGGGCGGGGTGGGCCGGGCAGTGGACGAGTTCGGCGAGCGGTTGGCCCGCCGCGGCGTCGTCCTGCCCGAGCTGCCCGACCCAGCCGCTGTGGACCAACGCGCGCCCGGCGCCGGCGGAGTGATCCGGATCGACGCTGTGGACCCACCCGTGCCCGGCGCCGGCGGTGCGGTTCGGGTCGACGCTACGGCCGCGCCCGAGGAACGCGCATGGCCGCGCTGACGTGGCTCGCGCTCGCAGCGGCGCTGGCACTGCTGCCCGTGCCGCCGGTGGCGGTGCTGCGGGCACGTGCACTCGCCGGCGTTGCCGACCGGGACCGCGGTGCCCGCGGCGGGCAGGACGG
>DASTXN010000069.1:0-12901 GCA_035765515.1 Jatrophihabitantaceae bacterium
GTAGAGGCAGTGTTCCTGGCCCTTGCAGATCACCAGTCCGCCCTCCAGATCCGGCCGGAATTTCGCGGGGAGGGCGAGCCGTCCCTTGTCGTCGAGGCGCGGCGAGTAGGTGCCGAGGAAGACCACCGGCGACCACCTCCCGACCTTGTATCCCCACCGGCCCCCACTCTAACCCACTTCACTCCACCGTCAACCATTTCCAGGGACGACGCGCCCGGCACCACCGAGTTCATCCGGCCGGCGGATTTTCAAGATCAGCTCTGTGCGCGGACTCGACGCGTCGGCGATACTCGTGGCGGCGGTCGTGCAGGTGCGCCGGTCGCGAGCAGACGAAGGGACACCCGTGTTGGACGACCTCGCCAACGCCCCAGGCTCGACGCGACCGAGCGGCACGCACGCGGCCCCGCAGGAGGCCGCGCCGTCGGCCGCACCCGTCGCGGCGGTCCGCGAGGCCGTGGCCCGGATCGGGGCCAACATCGAGAAGGTCATCGAGGGCAAGCCGACCGAGGTGCGCCTCGGGCTCACCGTCCTGCTCGCCGAGGGTCACCTGCTGGTCGAGGACGTCCCCGGCGTCGGCAAGACGACGTTCGCAAAAGCACTGGCCCGCTCGATCGACTGCTCGGTTCGCCGCGTGCAGTTCACGCCCGACCTGCTGCCGAGCGACGTGACCGGCGTGAGCGTCTACAACGCCGAGGAGCGCGACTTCGAGTTCAAGCCCGGGCCGGTGTTCGCGAACATCGTGGTGGGCGACGAGATCAACCGCGCCTCCCCGAAGACGCAGTCGGCGCTGCTGGAATGCATGGAGGAGCGCCAGGTCACCGTCGACGGCACGACGTACCGGCTCGAGTCGCCGTTCATGGTTCTGGCCACGCAGAACCCGCTGGACATGGAGGGCACCTATCCGCTCCCCGAGGCGCAGCGCGACCGGTTCACCGCGCGCATCTCGATGGGCTACCCCGACCGGCAGGCCGAGATCGCCATGCTGGACGAGCACGCCGCCACCGATCCGCTCGACGTGCTCACGCCCGTTTCGGACGCGACGGAGGTGCGCCGGTTGATCGCGGGCGTGCGCGCGGTGCACGTCTCGGACGCGGTGAAGGGCTACGCCGTCGACCTGGCCGTCGCCACCCGTCGTGCACCGGAGGTCCGGCTCGGCGCCTCGCCCCGTGCTGCGCTGCAACTGGTCCGTGCCGCGAAGGCATGGGCGGCGGTCGAGGGACGTGACTACGTGATCCCCGACGACTTGCAGCTGCTGCTCGCCCACGTCGTCAGCCACCGGCTGCTGCTCACCGCCGAGGCGCACGTGGCCGGCCACACGGCCACGGAACTGCTCGGCAAGATCGCCGCGTCCACGCCGCTGCCGTCCGGCTCCGGATCGCGCTGACCGTGGCCGGTTCGGAGTTCGGTTTCACCACCCGGGCGACCTGCCTGCTGGCAGCCGGTGCGACGGCGCTGCTGTGCGGGGTGCTGCTCGGCCAGGTGGACCTGACCCGGGCCGGCGTGCTCGCGCTTGCCGTGCCGCTGCTGTCCGCCGTGGTTGTGCACCGCTCGCGGGTGCTGATCGCGAACCGCCGGCGGGTCGAACCCGAGCACGCCAGTTCCGGTGACGACGTGCTCGTGCACCTGACGATCACCAACCGGTCGCGGCTCGGCAGCGGCGCGCTGATGCTCGAGGACCAGCTGCCGTCCTCGCTGCCGGGCAGGGCCCGGTTCGTGCTGGACAGCCTGGCCAGCCGCGAGTCCCGCACCGTCACCTACCGGCTGAACAACCTGCCGCGCGGCCGCTACCGCACCGGGCCGCTGCAGGTCCGGCTCACCGACCCGTTCCACCTGATCGCCCTGCGCCGCGGCGTCACGGCGACCACCGATTTCGTCGTCCGTCCGG
The DNA here is from genome assembly GCA_035765515.1 of Jatrophihabitantaceae bacterium. Taxonomy (GTDB): domain Bacteria; phylum Actinomycetota; class Actinomycetes; order Mycobacteriales; family Jatrophihabitantaceae; genus DASRSS01. The sequence continues at coordinate 1,886 of DASTXN010000069.1, forward strand.
TCGTGGAAGCGCTGCCCGCGCTCTCGCCGCCACTGGCGCACGACCTCGGCGACAACTCGGGAAGCCACTCGATCGGCACGCACGGGGCGGACGACGCGTCCACCCGCGAGTACCGGACCGGTGACCCGCTGCGCAAGATCCACTGGCGCTCGACGGCCCGGATGGGTGCGCTGATGGTGCGCCAGGAAGAGCGCCCGTGGCAGGGCAGGGCGACGGTCGTGCTGGACCTGCGCGAGAGCGCGCACGTGAGCCGACTGTCCTCCGGCGGCGCGGACGACCGCGACGAGCGCGACCGCAGCAGCCTGGAGTGGGCGATCAGCGCGGCGGCGAGCATCGGGTCACACCTGCTCGCCGCCGGCCGCGCGGTGGAGTTGGTCAGTGACGTGGACGCGGTCCGCCCGCTCGCCTCGCACAGCACGTTGGCGTTCGTCGAGCACCTCGCCGGCGTGCGTGGTTCGCGCAACGCGAGCCTCGCGCCGGCCCGTTCCGTGCTGGCGAGCACGGCACGCGAGAGCGCGTTGATCGCCGTGCTGGGCGACGTCGACCCGATCAGCCTGCAGGTGCTCGCGGAGTGCCACCCGCGCGGTTCGGTCACTCCCGCCGTGGCGTTGCTGATCGACACCGGCACCTGGGCGGGGAGTCCGGCGAGCGGGCCGGACAGCCGCTGCCAGAACGCGGCGCGGGCCCTGCGCGCCGCCGGCTGGCGCGTCCGCGTCATTGCGCACGGAACCGGCATCGCCGAGGCCTGGCGCGACACGCTCGCGGCGGCACCGGCATGAGCGCCGCGACGGGCAACGTAACCGGCAACGCCACGGGCGGCGGCACCGTGAGCGGTGTGAGCGGTGGCGTGCAGCGCACCCTGTTCGCCCTGCTGGCCTCGGCGCTCGGCACGATCCCGCTGTGCACCCTGCTGAGCGATCGTGGCTGGCTGGTCGACGTCTGGCTGTCGATGCTCGTGGTCCTGCTGCCGGCCCTGGTGCTGCGGCAGTGGCGTGCACCGAGCGCGCTACAGGTCTGGCCCGGGATTGTCCTGCTGATCCCTTGGCTCACCGCGCGGTACGTGTCCGACGGCGCCCTGTTCGGATGCATCCCGACCGGACGAACGTGGCACCGCGTGTCGACGCTGCTCGGCCAGGTGCACGACGTGACACAGCACGGGGTCGCTCCGGTGCACTCCACGGTCGCGATCAAGCTGGCGATCTGCGCGCTGCTCGGCGTGGTCGCCGCGCTCGTGGACCTGATCGCGGTCGTCGGCCGGCACGGCGCCCTGGCGGGCGTTCCGCTGCTGGTCGTCTACACGGTCTCCGGAGCCGTCCCGCACCGACCGGTCTCCTGGGTGCTGTTCCTCGCGCCGGCCGTGGCGTTCCTGCTGCTGCTCGCGCTCGACGCGCGGGAGGACCGCGCCTCGTGGGGGCACCGGGTGGGCCACCGCGGTGGCGCGATCTCGCGGCCCGCCGTGGCGCTGTCGGGGCAGCGCATCGCGGTGCTCGCGCTCGCCGTCGCCGTCCTGTTGCCGTTCGCCACGCCGACCGGCGGCACGAACCTGGTCTCGGTGCTGCTGCATCGCCACTCCTCGTCCGGGAACGGGCTCGGCGGCGGCAGCATCAGTCCGTTCGCATCGCTGAAGGGCCAGCTCACTCGCTCCTCCCCGATGGACCTGGTCAAGGTGAAGGTCACCGGCCAGACGACCACCACGAATCCGTTCTACCTGCGGGTGAACGTCCTTCCGGTGTTCACCAACAGCGGTTGGCGGGCCGCCGCGGGCAACGGCGCCACGGAGTCGGCTAGCCAGGGCGGGCTCGCGAACGACCCGCCGTTCGGCGCGTCCACCGACCAGACGTTCAGTGCGCAGATGACCGTCCTCGGGCTGACCGGTAACCCGGCGGTCTTCGCGGTGCCGACCGCGATCGCCGGCCTGAACAACGCGCGGTGGTCGCTGCAGGACCAGCTGGTCGTCGGTGCGCAGGTGAGTTCGGGCCAGACGTACACCGAGACGGTAAGCCAGCCGGAGCCGTCGCTGGCCGAGCTGCGCGGGGCGCCGGAGAACAGCCAGGACCCGACGATGGCCAAGTGGCTGACGCTGCCGCGCATCCCGGCCCAGGTGCGCAGGCTGGTCGATCGGATCACGCAGTCGCGAGAGAGCCCGTACCAGCGGGCGCGGGCGATCAGCGACTACTTCGTTGATCCCGCCAACGGCTTCCAGTACAGCCTGTCGACGACGCAGGGTGATTCGGGCAGCGACCTGGTCGACTTCCTGACCAACAAGAGCGGCTTCTGCCAGCAGTACGCGGCGGCCATGGCGGTCATGCTCCGGCTGGCGAACGTGCCGGCACGCGTCGTCCTCGGCTACACGCACGGCGTGACCAGTGCGCTCGGCACCTTCACGGTGACGACGAACGATGCGCACGCCTGGGTGGAGGCGTATTTCAGCGGAGTGGGATGGGTTCCGTTCGACCCGACACCGCAGACGGGCGCGCCCGGCGCCAGCACGGCCACGCTCGCCTGGGCCCCGCACAGCGTCGGCGGCAAGCTCCCCGGCTCTGCATCGCAGTCCGCGCCGGCGCACCCGACGCACCCCGCGCAACCGTCCAGCCGGCCGTCGAACGCAGCCGGGCCCACCACGAATGCCGCGACCGGATCGCAGTCGGTCCCCGGCTGGGTGGTGCCGGTGCTGATCCTGCTGGCAATCGCCATCGTGCTGCTCACACCGTGGTTCGTGCGCACCCGGCGCCGGCGGCAGCGGATGCGCGCCGGCCACAGCGGTGATCCGGACGCGCTGTGGGCGGAACTGTCGGACACCGCGGTGGATCTGGGCTACGTCTGGTCGCCCACGCGCACGCCACGGCAGGTCGTGCGCTGGCTGGGCGATCCTGCAGGCGACGCGCGCGGATCGCTGACCACGCTGGCACGGGCTGTGGAAAAGCACCGGTACGCCCCGCCCGGAGCGTCCGGCGGCGTGGACCTGCGCCGGGAACTTGCCATCGTCACCCGCCGGCTGCGAGCCGGACGCAGCCGCGGGGCACGACTGCAGGCGGCACTGTGGCCGGCGTCGTTGGGCTGGTTGCGCCGCACCCGGCGGCGCTGAAGCCGATCAGCTTTCGGCGATCAGCTTTCGTCGAAGCGGCGGCGCAGTCGCTCTTCCATCCGGCTGCGCAGGCCGCCTTGGCGCTGCTGCGCCGACTTCGGACGCGCCTTGCCCCCGCCGCTGGTGCGAGCGTCGTCCGCGACCGGCGCACGTCCGGCCGGGCGCAGGCTACGCGCAACCAATCCGCAGGACGCGACCACGAGCACGAACCCGATCACACTCAGCACGATCAGGTTGCTCATCAGCCCGACGAGGACCATCCCCAGGCCCACGAGCACACCGACGGTGGACAGGATTATCGCTCGACGCAGCCGCGAGCGCAGTCCCGCCGAGCGCACTGCGGAGGCGAACTTGGGGTCCTCGGCATAGAGCGCCTGCTCGATCTCGTCGAGCAGCCTCTGCTCATGATCGGAGAGCGGCACCTTCGGGCCCTCCTTCGTCGCTGGACCGTCCGTCGGTTCCGTCGGGCACCGACACTTTGATTCTAGTTCGCCCGACCAGGCCACGCACGGTGAGCCTCGTCGTACCTCGAATATACGAGCCCGGCAGGCGTTCGACAAAGGTCTGCGTGCGACACGCGTCAGTGCCGTCGCGCGCCCGCGCCCGGTTCGCCCCGCTGCGGGGTGCCGAGCAGCGTGGCATAGCCGAGCGCCGCCGAGCCGAAGCGTGCCCGCGCGGCGTCGAGCACGGTGTCGGCCGGGCGCGCGGTCGGCTCGATGTCGTCGAAGCTGAGCTGTTCGGGCGCATTGTCGGCCTCACGCAGGTTCTCGCACTTGACGCCGACGAGGCGGATCCGCGGTCGGTCCAGGTCGAGCGCGCGGTAGAGCTCGCTCGCGATCTGGAAGATCGTGGCGGACGAATCGGTCCAGCCCGGCAGCGTGCGCACCCGGGTGATCGTCTTGAAGTCGGCGAAGCGGATCTTGATGCCGACGGTGCGCGCGACGAATCCCCGACCGCGAACTCGCCCGGCCACCTCGTCGGACAGACGGAGCAGCTCGCGCAACACGTCCGCCTCCTCGACCAGATCGGTGTCGGTGGTGTGGTCGGCGCTGATCGACTTCTCCACCTCGCCGAGCTGCACGGCGCGGTCGTCGCGGCCGTGCGCAAGCGCGTGCAGGTGGTCGGCACCGGCCGTCCCGACAGCGCGCCGCAGCGTGTCCAGCGGCGTGTTGGCGAGGTCAGCCACGGTGCGGACGCCGAGCCGGTGCAGCGGCTCGGCGGTACGCGCCCCGACTCCCCAGAGCACGGTCACCGGCAGCGGGTGCAGGAACTCCAGCGTGCGGTCGGCGGGGACGACCAGCAGGCCGTCCGGTTTGCAGCGCGCCGAGGCCAGCTTCGCGACGAACTTGTTTCGCGCCACACCGACCGAGCAGGTCAGGCCCGTCTCCGCCCTGATCCGCGCGCGGATCACAGCGGCGATCGCACTCGGCGGGCCGAGCAGCCGCACGGCGCTGCGAACGTCCAGGAACGCCTCGTCGACGGACAGCTGCTCGACCAGCGGCGTGATCGAGCGCAGGATGTCCATCACGGCGGCCGATGCCGCGCTGTAGGCCGCGCGGTCCGGCGGCAGCACGACCAGCTGCGGGCACAGCCGCAGCGCTTGTGTCATCGGCATCGCGCTGCGTACGCCGTAGCGCCGCGCGGCGTACGAGGCGGCGGCGACCACGCCGCGGGTGCCGCCGCCGACCACGACCGGACGGTGGGCCAGTTCCGGGCGCCGCTTGATCTCGACGCTCGCGAAGAAGGCGTCCATGTCCACGTGCAGGATCGGGCATCCGCTGTCGTCGCCGCCGAGTTCGGCGGCGCCGCGCGGCACATCCGCACTGCGTCCCACGGCGAGCTAGCCCGCGGGACGCCGGGCAAGCAGGTGCACGCGTGCGGCGATGTCGCGGAACGGCGCGTGCCCGGCACTGGCGCTCTCGAGCCGGTCGAGCTCCTCGCGGGCGCCGGGCGCGTCCAGCGCGCGACCGGGCACGAGGTCGCCGAACACGCCGATGCCGTGCTCTGCCTCGACCAGCAGGCCCTGCTCGGCGCACAGCGCGCGCACCGCGTCCGGACCGAGCGGTCCGGAGCCGGCCGTCAGAGCGCGCAGCTCATGCAGCGCGGCGCCGAGGTCGCCTGCCATGGCCCGCGCGAGCACTCCGGCGACCGGGTTCTCGACCAGCACGCTGAGCCGTCCGCCCGGCCGGACGCGGCCAGCGATAGCCGCAAGCACGGCGGGCACGTCGTCGACCGCGCCGAGGATTCCGTGCGCGAGCACGAGGTCGAACGTAACCGCGCCGATCGAGTCGTCGAGCGCCTCGACGTCGCCCTGGACCGCGCGGACGCGCTCGCCCACGCCCGCGTCCTCGGCACGCCGGCGCAGCGTGGCCAGCGCGTCGATGCTGATGTCGACGACGGTGACCGAGGCACCGGTCTGCGCGATCGGCACGGCGAAGGTGCCGCTGCCGCCGCCGCAGTCGAGCACCTGCGCTGCGGCGCTCCGGCCGGACGCGTCGAGCGGGCCGGCCAGCAGCTGCCAGATCAGTGCCTGACGACCGGTCGGCTCACGACGCGTCTGCACCTGCACAGGGTGCACAGTAGTCGCGGTCGATGACATAGGCCGTCCGATCAGGCCGCGAGCAGACCCGCGTCCGACGCGACAAGGCGAAGGAATTCGTCGGCCGCGCGGAGCTGGTCATCCGCCGCGCGGCTACTGACCACGCCGACCGCACCGGCCTCGACTGCCGCGCGGGTCGCGGCGCCGGCGGCGAACAGCGTGGCCCACGGGGCGAGTTCTGGCGCGACCGAGTCCAGCAGCACCCAGACGCTGACCAGCCGGCGCCGCGCCGCAGCGGGCCGACCGCGCTGGGCCAGCACGGCTGCACCGGTGCGCAGTGCGGCCAGGTGCGCCAGCCGGAAGCGTTCCTCCGGCGAATCGGCACGACCGGCCTCCGCGAGCAGGGTGCGGGCACGCTCGAGCAGCACGAACGCCGGATGCGCCGGGACGAGCGCCGCCCGGGCGGTGCCCGTACGGGCCTGCCGTTCCGTGTTCATGGGCCACCTCCGCGACTCATTCGAATGTCTGTTCGAGAGCGTAGCGCGATCGACCGACAACGCCAACCGTCCGGCTGTGTAACGCTGGCGCGGTCGCAGTCGCTGAATGATTGGGTGCGCTCGTGCCCGCGGGCACGCCGGCGGAGGTGTAGGTGACGGATCGGACGGTGGTGGCGGGCCAGCTCAGCTCGGGCACAGGGATGTCCGAGTGCCTGGCGGCGGCGCGCGAGGGCGACGAGAGCGCCTTCGTCCGGCTCTACCGTGACGTGCAGCCGCGGCTGCGCAGGTATGCCTCGGTCCTGGTGGGCGGGCAGGACGCCGACGACGTGACCGCCGAGGCCTGGCTGCAGATCGCCCGCGACCTGCACGGCTTCTCCGGCGACATCCAGGCCTTCCGAGCCTGGACGGCGCGGATCGTGCGCAACCGTGCGCTCGACCTGGCCAGGTCCCGCTCGCGGCGACCGTCCGTGTCGATCGGGCTGGACGACCTGCTCGACCGCCCCGAGCAGCATGACGCGTGGGATCTGGCCGCCGAGCGCATGTCGACCGAGCAGGCGATCGCACTCATCGCGACGCTCCCCCGCGACCAGGCCGAGGCGGTGCTGCTGCGCGCGGTCGTGGGCCTCGACCCGGCGGCGGCCGGCGAGGTGCTCGGCAAGCGCCCGGGAGCCGTCCGGGTCGCCGCGCACCGTGGCCTGAAGTCCCTCGCCCGCCGACTGTCCGCCGACGCGGACACGCCGATCTCGGACGCGGAGTAACGCGGTGAACGGCCGCGGCGCTTCTAGGAGTGTTATGCGACGAAACCAGATTCCCTCAGCCGCCGAGCGCGAGCGACTGCTCGCCGGAGAGCGCCTCGAGGGTCAACGCCTGAGCGAGCTGCTCGCCGCCGCGACCGTGTCGGCACACAGCGCGGAGCCGCCCGGCCTGGAGTCTGCGCTCGCCGCCTTCCGTTCCGCGCCGGCCGTCGTGGCCGCGCCCCCTGCAAGGAGAACCCCTGTGCTGAAGTCCCTTCTGTCCGGTCTGGTCGCAACCAAGGTCATCGCGGGAGTCGCGGGAGCCGCGGCCGTCGGAGGCGTCGCACTCGCGGCCTCGACCGGGCACCTCGGCGACGGCGGCCACAGCGCCGACGCTCCCGGCCAGGCGATCGCAGCGGCGCACCAGCCCGGCGCGACCGACTCGGTTTCGATGTCGAGCTCGAGCGACGACTCCTCGTCGGCGGCCTCCTCCGAATCGTCCTCGTCCAGTTCGTCGGCGAGTTCGACGCACGCGCCGACCCCGTCGCTGGTCGGCCTGTGCCACGCGTGGCAGGCGCACGAGCAGAGCCAGTCGGATCACTCCGCGAGCGCCGCTCACAGCGCGTGGGCGAAGAGCCCGGCGTTCAGCGTGCTGGTCTCGACCGCGGGCGGAACCGACGGGGTTGACGGTTACTGCGCCGCCCTGCTGACGCCTTCGACGTCGGCGAGCACGACACCGACGAGCGTCCCGCCGACGCACCCGGCGCACCCCACCCAGGCCGTCACCACGCACGCCAACCACAAGCCGTCGGCGGTGCCGTCGCACAGCCACCCCGCGCCGTCGCACACCAACCACAAGCCGACGGCCACGGCGTCCGCGTCGGCCACGCCTTCCGCCTAGTACCGGCTCGCTCCTAGCGGTTCAGTCGTGGTCGGCGAGGACGTTCACTACCTCGCCGATCACGACTACCGCCGGTGCGCCGATTCCCTCCCGGCGCGCCGTGGCCGCGATCTCGCCGAGGTTCGAGCGCAAGATCCGTTCGTTGTTGAGTGACGCTCGCTGCACGACGGCAGCCGGTGTCGCCGCGGGACGGCCGTGCGCGATGAGCTCGGCGGTGATCAGGTCCAGCCGCTCCATGGCCATGAGCAGCACGAGGGTGCCGCCGCCCGCGGCCAGCCCCGGCCAGTCGATGCCCTGATCGGTGGGGCGGCCCGGGTCGAGGTGCCCGGAGACCACGGCGAAGTCGGCGGCGATCCCCCGATGGGTGAGCGGGATCCCGGCCAGCGCCGGGGCGGCGAGCGCGGAGGTGATCCCGGGAACCACCGTGACCGGGATTCCCGCGGCGACGCAGGCCAGCCATTCCTCGCCGCCGCGTCCGAAGATGAACGGGTCGCCGCCCTTGAGCCGGACCACCCGCTTGCCGGCGCGTGCTCGGTCGATCAGTACCTCGTTGATCTGCTGCTGCGTGAGGTTGTGCCGATGCGCGGACTTGCCGCAGTCGATCACCTCGACGTCCTCGGGCAGTTCGGCGAGCAGCGCGCGCGGTGCAAGCCGATCGACGACGACGACGTCGGCGGACGCGACGACGCGACGCCCCAGGATGGTGATCAGGTCCGGGTCCCCCGGGCCGCCACCGACCAGTGCGACCGACCCTGCCGCGGCCGGACGGACGCGCCGCGACGGCAGGGTGCCGACGTCGAGCGCGAGCGAGATCGCGTCCCGGAGCGCGACGGCGCGGCGCGGGTCGTCGCCGCCGGTCACCGCGACCGTCATGCCGTCGCGGCGCAGCACGGCGGGCGTCCGGGCCGTGCCACCCGGCGCCGCGTCGGAACGCACACAGAAGATGCGGCGCCGTTCAGCGGCCGCGGCGACGGCGGCGTTCACGTCGCGGTCATCCGTGCACGCGACCGCGAGCCACGCGCCGTCGAGGTCCGCGTCGGTGAAGGCGCGCGGATGCGTCTCGACGCCGAGGTCGATGATCTCCGGCGCGAGCTGCGGAGCGACCACGACGACGGACGCGCCTGCCTCGGCGAGCGCACGCACGCGACGCGTCGCGACCGTGCCACCGCCCACGACGACGATGCGCCGGCCGGTCACGTCCAACAGCAGGGGGAATCCGCTCACCGCACCATCCTTGCGGGTACCGGGTGGGTTCGCCTCGATAGGGTCGCCAGGTGCATGCGAACTGTGTCGCGGTCGACGCCGTGCTCGCCGCCGCTGGAGTCGAGGGCCGGGTGCGAATTCTGGCCGCGCCGGCGCCGACCGCGCAGGCGGCCGCCGATCTGCTCGGCGTCGAGGTCGGCGCCATCGCCAACTCGTTGATCTTCGCGACGGCGGAGGACGAACCGCTGCTCGTGCTCACCAGCGGCGCGCACCGGGTGGACACCGCGACGGTCGCGGCGCTCGTCGGAACTGCCGCGCTGCGGCGTGCGAAGCCCGAGTTCGTCCTTGCCGCGACGGGCCAGCCGATCGGCGGCGTGGCCCCGGTCGGTCACCCCGCGCCGATCCGCACACTCGTCGACGTCGCGCTCGCGGACTTCCCGCAGGTGTGGGCGGCCGGCGGAATCCCGCACGCTGTTTTTCCGACGAGCTATGACGAACTGGTGCGTCTGACCGGCGGCACGCCGGCTCAGGTCGCCGCGGATGGTCGCGGTTAGCGACCGGATGCGGCACGATCGAATGGTGCGGTCGACTCCAGCTGCGGTGAGCGATTCCGCGGCCAGCGTGCGGACCTGGTCCGCTGCGCAGTTCGCTGCCCGCGCGGACGAGGCGATGCGGATCTACGCCCGCGCAATGAATTACCCGAGGAGCGCGGCCGACCAGCGCGCGGTCACCGCGCGGCGGCACACGCACAACGAGGGGTTCGCGTGCCGTGCCGCGCTGCTGGGCGACGGGACGCTGATCGGATTCGGCTACGGCTACACGACCGCTCCCGGTCAGTGGTGGCACGACCTGGTGCGCAAGGCGCTGACCGAGGAGCTGGCCGCGGAATGGCTGCCGGACGCCTTCGAGCTCTCCGAGCTGCACGTCCTGCCCGAGTTCCAGGGACACGGTGTGGGACGGCAGGTGCTGCTCGACCTCGCCGCCGGCATCCCCCACGGCGCGATGTTGCTGTCGACGCCCGACTCGGACACCCGCGCGTTCCGCATGTATCGCCGGTTGGGTTTTCGCGACCTGCGCCGCCGTTATCTGTTCCCCGGCGACGCCCGTCCGTTCGCCGTGCTCGGTGCCCGCCTTCCCCTGCGCGACCAGCGCTGACGCGACGGGCGGCTCCGGTGCAGGCACTATTGGGTCTGTGAGCAGCCCGCGGCCGCACCGGGAAGGCCGGGCGACGATCGTCTTCGATGTGCGCGACAGCGACGTCGCCCAGGCCACCGATGTGGTCTCCGGATGGCACTTCGCGGTTCGTCCGTATTACCCGGAACGCGTTGCCGGCAGCTATGGCGGGACTCGTGGCTGGACGCGACTGGCAGCCGACCGTGACCTGACAGAGTTCACCGAAGCGGAGCTCGCCGGCATCGTCGCCGAGTTCAGCCGAGGCTGGGACGCGACACACATCGCTGGCCAGATCGTCGGCACCGAGCAGTGGACGGCGACTGGTGGTGACGGCGGCGGCGATGGCAGTGGCGTCCGGGAGCCGCGGCGACCAGTACCGACGATCGAGGCGGGTTCCGCGGCTGCGGGCGACTAGCCGGGACATCATTCGCCCGCGCTGGTTCCCGTTCGCATGCGCGCGCCAGCGTGATCAGAACGGCGGCGGCTCGTCGGCGTGATCCTGCTGCGGGCGCTCTGGCGCGGCTTCGTGGGTCGGCGTGGGCAGTTCCGGTGGCCGGTATCGGTAGGTGTGCCGGGTCGGGCTGGTCCATTCGTAGGAGCCGTCGGGGCATTTGTGTACGCGCCAGTTCGAGTGGTGTTTCAGGTCGTGGTGCCGCTTGCACAGTGGTTCGAGGTTCTCGGCCGAGGTCGGACCGTCGGGCCAGGGGACGCGATGGTCGAGTTGGCAGTTCCAGGCTTTCCGCCGGCATCCGGGGTGGATGCAGTGCCGGTCGCGGTTGATCACGTGCCGGGCGATCCGCGGTGGCGGCTCGTACTGGTCGCTGGTCAGGGTCGCGTCACGGTTCTGGTTCGCGTCACGGTTCTGGTTCGCGTCGCAGTTCAGG
>DASTXN010000070.1:0-9119 GCA_035765515.1 Jatrophihabitantaceae bacterium
GTCGCCGAGCGCATAGCCGCGCTGCCGCTGGCCGCGATCGTGACCAGTCCGCTGGAGCGGTGCGTCGACACGGCATCGGTCGTCCGTGCCGCGCAGCAGGCTGCCGGCCGGGAGCCCGACTGGCAGGTCGACGACCGGCTGATCGAGTGCGGGTACGGCTCATGGACGGGCCGGCCGATCAAGGAGCTCGCGAAGGAGCCGCTCTGGAAAGTGGTTCAGGCGCAGCCGTCCGCGGTGCGCTTTCCGGACGGCGAAGCGCTGGCCGAGGTGTCCGCGCGGGCCGTGGCGGCTGTCCGCGACTGGGACCAGCGTCTCGGCGAGGACGCGATCTGGGTCGCCTGCAGCCATGGGGACGTGATCAAGTCGATCGTCGCCGACGCCCTCGGGCTGCACCTGGATCAGTTCCAGCGGATCGTGGTCGATCCGTGCTCGGTGTCGGTGATCCGGTACACCGCGGCACGCCCCTACGTGCTGCGCAGCAACGACGTCGGTGGCGACCTCACGCCGTTCGCACCCCCGAAGCGGCGGGGCCGCAGGACTCGGGCGAGCGACGCGACCGTCGGCGGCGGCGCGGGCAGCGGCTCCGTCTGACGTCTAGGATTTACAGACATCATGCCTCGCCAACTGTTCCATTTCGACCGACCCCAGCGCTTCGTCGCGGGCACCGTCGGGGAGCCCGGCGAACGCACGTTCTTCCTGCAGGCCAGCGACGGCACGCGCGTGGTGTCCGTCGCGCTGGAGAAGCAGCAGGTGATCGTGCTCGCAGACCGGCTCGAACAGCTGCTGGAGGAGGTCGTCGCCCGCACCGGCACGGTCGTCCCGTCGGCCGAGCCGGACACCGCGGCGCTCGCCCAGCCCATCGACGAGGAGTTCCGCGTCAGCGCGATGGCCCTGGCTTGGGACGGCGAGAGCGGCATGGTGATCATCGAGGCGCAGAGCGCCGCCGAGGACCCCGAGGTGGCCGAGCAGACGCTGCTGGAGGACGTCGAGGACGGTCCGGACGCCCTGCGGGTGCGTATCGAGCCGCCGCGTGCCCGCGCGTTCGTCGAGCGGGCCAGGCTGGTGGTCGCCGCCGGCCGGCAGACCTGCCCGCTGTGCGGCCAGCCGCTCGAGCCCGGCGGACACATCTGCCCCCGCAACAACGGCTACCACCGGCACGCGCCGCTGAGTCCGTGAGCGAGCCTGCGAGCGAAACCATGGGCGTGAGCGAGTCGTGGGCATGAGCGACACCGACCTGACGCCGCCCGTCGCGCTGCCCGACGACGTCGCCCTCGACCTGCTACGCGGCGGCGAATTGTCGATCGAAGGTCGCCTCGTCGACGCCTCCAACGCGACGCTGTACTGCGCGGTCAGCGACGGTGACGTGACCGCTGCCTGCGTGTACAAGCCGGTGGCGGGAGAGCGTCCGCTGTGGGACTTCCCGGACGGCACCCTCGCCGAGCGAGAGGTCGCCGCCTACGAGGTGTCGGCGCGGCTCGGCTGGCGCATCGTGCCACCGACGGTTTACCGGGACGGGCCGGCGGGGCCGGGGATGGTGCAGCTCTGGATCGACGAGGACGAGCTGATCGACGTGGTGCGCCTGATCCGCGGCGGGGACTCCGCGGCGCTGCGGCGCATCGCGGTCTTCGACGCGGTGACCAACAACGCGGACCGCAAAGGCGGCCACCTGCTGCCCGTCGCCGACGAGCACGTCTACGGAGTCGACCACGGCGTGACGTTCCACGTCGAGGACAAGCTGCGGACCGTGCTGTGGCAGTGGGCCGGCGAGCCGCTGCCCGCGGAGGCTATCGACGCGCTGGTCGACCTGCGGGGGACGCTGGACCGCGACCTCGGCGATCGGCTGCACGAACTGCTCACCACGCAGGAGGTGCGCCGCACGATCCGGCGCGTGGACGACCTGCTGGCGATCGGACGGCACCCCGAGCCGAGCGGCGACTGGCCGGCCGTGCCCTGGCCGCCGATGTAGTTACCGGGTGCCCGTAGTTAGCGGGTGGCCAGGTCGGCCAGCCGGTCGAGCGTGGCGACGATGCCCTTGCGGTTGCGTCCGGGAAAGCCGGCGAGCCGCAGGAAGAAGCGGTTCTTGGCCGGGCGGGCGTCCCACTGCTCGGTGACCTTCGTACCGCCCTCGGCGGGCTCGAACAGGTACCGCCAGACGTGACCGTTGAAGTGCCGCCACGCGATCACGTTCGGCTCGTCGAACTCCACCACCGTGTTCAGGATCTTGTAGGGCGCGCCCATCTTCATGTCCATCCCGAACTTGGCGCCCGCCGACAGCCGTTGCGGTCCACCGCCGCGTGTCGCGCGCACGGTGCCTGATCCGTCCATCACCGGATGCATCGCGGGATCCGCCACGATGTCGAAGATCCGCTGCGGCTCGGCGGCGATGATCTTGCTCTCGGAAACCAGGTAGCTGCTCATCCCCGAGAGTGTGCCCGATACCGTGTCCGCATGGAGGCCTGGCCCGCACCGAACGTCCCGACGCTGCCCGGGACGGGTCCGCAGCTGCGGCTGTTCGACACGGCGGCGGGCCGGGTGACGGCCACCGAACCGGACGGCATCGCGCGCATGTACGTCTGCGGCATCACCCCGTACGACGCTACGCACCTGGGTCACGCGGCCACCTATCTGGCCTTCGACCTGGTGCAGCGGGTGTGGCGCGACGGCGGCCACGACGTGCGGTACGTGCAGAACGTGACGGACGTCGACGACCCGCTGCTCGAGCGCGCCGCGCACACCGGCGAGAACTGGATGAGCTTGGCCGAGCGCGAGATCGACCTGTTCCGCGACGACATGGCGGCGCTGCGTGTGCTGCCGCCGGACGAGTACATCGGAGCGGTCGAGTCCGTCCCCGAACTGACCGAGGCGATCACGAAGCTGCTCGACTCGGGAGCGGCGTACCACGTGGGCGGCGACGAGAACAGCGACATCTACTTCGACATCGCTGCGAGCGGGCAGTTCGGTTACGAGTCCGGGTTCGACCGAGACACCATGCTGAAGCTGTTCGCCGAGCGCGGCGGCGACCCGCAGCACGCCGGCAAGCGCGACCCGCTCGACTCACTGCTGTGGCGCGGGTTGCGGCCGGGGGAGCCGTTCTGGGACACGCCGCTGGGCCGCGGGCGGCCGGGATGGCACATCGAGTGCTCCGTGATCGCGCTGAACAGGCTCGGGATGGGCTTCGACGTCCAGGGCGGGGGATCGGACCTGATCTTCCCGCACCACGAGCACTCCGCCGCGCACGCCGAGGCGCTGACCGGCGAGCGGCCCTTCGCCAAGCACTACGTGCACGCGGGCATGATCGGGCTCGACGGCGAGAAGATGAGCAAGTCCCGCGGCAACCTGGTGCTCGTGTCCAAGCTGCGGGCGGCGGGTGTCGATCCGATGGCGATCCGGCTCGCCCTGTTGGACGGCCACTACCGGGCCGACCGCGAATGGACCGGCGGCCGGCTGCCCGCCGCCGAGGCGCGGCTGGCACGGTGGCGGTCGGCGACTGCACTCGACGCCGCGCCGGATGCGTCCGGGCTGCTGGCGCAGGTGCGCGAGCGGCTCGCCGACGATCTGGACACGACCGGCGCGCTCACCGCGATCGACGCCTGGGCAGACTCGGCACTCGCCGACGGCGGGACGGACGGCGCTGCACCCGCACTGGTGCGCGACCTGGTCGACGCCTTGCTGGGCATCGCGCTGTAGCTCCGTCAGGGTTCGGCCGTCGCGGCCAGCGATGCGGTCAGGTCCACCTCGACGAGCTGACCGCGGTAGCCGAGCGCGGCGACGCCGACCAACGTGCTGGCGCTGGTAAAGGCGGCAGCGAGGTCGGAGCTGGTGAGGCGCCCCCACGCCATCCCCAACACACCGGGATCGTCGCTGACGACGTAGATGACGGATCGGATGACATCGTCCGGCCGTGCCCCAACGGCGAGGAGCGCGATCTTCGCGTTCATCACGACCTGATCCACCTGAGCGATGAGATCACCGCTTCCGACGAGTTCCCCGTCGCGGTTGAGCGGACACTGTCCTGCGAGTGTGGCGACCCGCCCCGAATCGACGATCGTCACGTGCGCGTATCCGGCGGTTTTGTGCAACTCTTCCGGGTTATGACGGCTGATGGTCATCGGATGAGTCTGGCACCTGGCCACACATCGTGACATCGAGTTCTGCTGGCAAGGATGCGAGCAGACCCCAAGGCCGGCGAGCCCTATTGAGGGGGGCCGCATCCGCGCAGTTCGGCACGCGTTTATAACCGGCAAGGGAACCGACCGATGAGGTTCGCTCAGCCGGCGCGAGCCGCCGGCCAGGTATCAGCTCAGGCGCCGGGACCGTTCGGCCCGCCCCGGCCGCGGTCGTGCCGGCGCAGGTACCGCTCGAACTCGCGGGCCAGCACGTCGCCGGACGTCGCCTTGAGCTGCGAGCTCTCGATCTCGTCGTCGCGCTCCTCGAGATTGCGGATGTACTCGCTGACCTCGTCGTCCTCGGCTGCCATCTCGTCCACAAGCTTCTGCCACTCGTCGCCCTGCTGCGGCAGTTCGGCCAGCGGCACCGGCACGTCGAGCACTTCCTCGACCGAGTGCAGCAGGGCAAGCGTGGCCTTCGGGTTCGGCGGCTGCGAGACGTAGTGCGGCACACCGGCCCAGAACGAAATGGCCGGGATGCCCACGCCGACACAGGCGTCCTGCAGCACGCCGACGATGCCGGTCGGGCCCTCGTAGCGCGAGCTCTCCAGGCCGTAACGCGCGGCTGACTCGGCGTCATATGCCGTCCCGCTCACCTGCGTGGGCCGGGTATGCGGCGTGTCCGACAGCAGCGCGCCGAGCGTGACGACGGACTTGACGTTCAGCTCGCCGATGATGCCGAGCAGCTCGCTGCAGAACGCGCGCCAGCGCATGTTCGGCTCGATGCCGCGCACCAGGACCAGGTCGAAGTCGGCTCCGGGCGGCCGGCACCACGAAAAGCGGGTCGTCGGCCACGTGATGCGGCGGGTGACACCGTCGACGAGCGACACGACGGGACGGTTCACCTGGAAGTCGTAGTAGTCGTCGGCGCCGATCTCGACGAGCGGCTGCGCGTCCCACACCAGTTCCAGGTGTTCGATGGCACCGCTTGCCGCGTCCCCGGCGTCGTTCCAGCCCTCGAAGGCGGCCACGAGGATCGGGTCGGTCAGCGTCGGCCAGCCAGCGTCCGTCATGATTCCACCCTACGTCCGCAGCCGCGTGCGGCACGTCACCGCGACACGACGCGGGTATTGCAGAGCCTCGGCGAGCGCGAGTTGACGCGCGGTGGGAGAATAAAGCCGACCCGTTCGCGGCCTTGCCGCGAAAGGCACAGGCGAGCCCGCCGCATGCCGGAGTCCGACTGCCCTAGTTGTCGTCGACCCTCGAGGAATGCGCCGTGTCTGAATCGTCGTCCCTGCGTCCGGATAGCACCGGTGCGCTCACCGAGCTGCTGCGCTCGCGGATCCTCGTCCTGGACGGCGCGATGGGCACCATGATCCAGCGCAATGGGTTCACCGAGGAGCAGTACCGGGGCGAACGGTTCGCTGACTGGAACCGCGACCTGCGGGGCAACAACGACCTGCTGACGCTCACCCAGCCGGACGCGATCCGCGAGATCCACCGCGCCTACCTGGACGCCGGCGCGGACCTGATCGAGACGAACACGTTCAACGCCCAGCGCATCTCGCTGGCCGACTACGGCATGGAGAAGCTGGCCTACGAGCTGAACCTCGAGGCCGCCCGGCTGGCCCGCGCCGAGTGCGACACCGCGACCACCGCAGACCCGAGCCGGCCGCGCTTCGTCGTCGGCTCGCTCGGCCCGACCAACCGCACCGCGTCCATATCGCCGGACGTGAACGACCCGGGCGCCCGCAACATCAGCTACACCGAACTGGTCGAGGCCTACCTCGAGCAGGCGAACGGTCTGGTGGACGGCGGCGCGGACGTGCTGCTCATCGAGACAATCTTCGACACGCTCAACGCCAAGGCAGCGATCTTCGCGCTGGAGACGCTGTTCGAGGAGCGCAGCCGCCGCTGGCCGGTGATGATCTCCGGCACGATCACGGACGCGTCCGGCCGCACCCTGTCGGGGCAGGTCACGGAGGCGTTCTGGAACTCGGTGCGGCACGCCAAGCCGCTGCTGATCGGTCTCAACTGTGCGCTGGGCGCGGCGGAAATGCGCCCGTACCTGGCGGAGATCTCGCACATCGCCGACTGCTTCGTCTCCTGCTACCCGAACGCCGGCCTGCCGAACGCGTTCGGCGAGTACGACGAGCTGCCGAACCAGACCGCGGAGGTCGTGCGCGAGTTCGCGCAGAGCGGCCTGGTGAACGTGCTCGGTGGCTGCTGCGGTACCACACCGGAACACATCCGGGCGATGGCGAACGCCGTCGCCGATATTGCGCCGCGCGAGCCGTCGCAGCCCGCTGCTGCATGCCGGCTTGCCGGCCTGGAACCGCTGACGATCACGGACGAGTCCCTGTTCGTGAATGTCGGCGAGCGCACGAACATCACCGGCTCGGCCCGGTTCCGCAACCTGATCCGCGACGGCGACTACAACGCCGCGCTCTCCGTCGCGCGCCAGCAGGTGGAGAGCGGCGCGCAGGTGATCGACGTCAACATGGACGAGGGCATGATCGACGGCGTCGCCGCGATGGACCGGTTCATGAAGCTGATCGCGAGCGAGCCGGACATCAGCCGGGTGCCGGTGATGATCGACTCGTCCAAGTTCGAGGTCATCGAGGCCGGGCTGCGCTGCGTGCAGGGCAAGCCGATCGTCAACTCGATCTCGATGAAGGAGGGCGAGGACAAGTTCCGCGAGCAGGCCCGGCTGTGCCGCAAGTACGGCGCGGCGGTCGTCGTCATGGCGTTCGACACGGACGGCCAGGCCGACAACCTGGAGCGCCGCAAGACGATCTGCGAGCGCGCCTACCGGATCCTCGTGGACGAGGTCGGATTCCCGGCCGAGGACATCATCTTCGACCCGAACATCTTCGCGATCGCGACCGGCATCGAGGAGCACGCCAATTACGGCGTCGACTTCATCGAGGCGACTCGGTGGATCAAGCAGAACCTGCCCGGCGCTCTGGTGTCCGGCGGCGTGTCGAACGTGTCGTTCTCCTTCCGCGGCAACAACGCGGTGCGCGAGGCGATCCACGCGGTATTCCTGTACCACGCGATCGCGGCCGGCATGAACATGGGCATCGTCAACGCGGGCGCGCTCGCCGTCTACGACCAGGTGGACGCGCGGCTGCGCGAGCGCATCGAGGACGTCGTGCTCAACCACCGCGCGGACGCAACCGAGCGGCTGCTGGAGATAGCCGGCGAGTTCGCGGGCGACGGCAAGCAGGCCGAGGCCGCGAACGACGAATGGCGGCAACTCCCCGTCGACGAGCGCATCACGCACGCGCTGGTCAAGGGCATCGACGACTATGCCGAGACCGACACCGAGGAGCTGCGCCAGCTCATCGAGGCCCGCGGTGGCCAGCCAATCGAGGTCATCGAGGGTCCGCTTATGGCCGGCATGAACGTTGTCGGCGACCTGTTCGGGGCCGGCAAGATGTTTCTGCCACAGGTGGTGAAGTCCGCGCGCGTGATGAAAAAGGCGGTCGCCTACCTGATCCCGTTCATCGAGGCGGGCAAGTCGCCGGACGACGTCGGGCGTAACAACGGCACAGTCGTGATGGCGACGGTGAAGGGCGACGTCCACGACATCGGCAAGAACATCGTCGGCGTCGTGCTGCAGTGCAACAACTACGACGTCATCGACCTCGGCGTGATGGTGCCCGCGCAGAAGATCCTGGACGCTGCGAAGGAGCACGGCGCCGACGCGATCGGCCTGTCCGGGCTGATCACGCCGTCGCTGGATGAGATGGTGAACTTCGCGGCAGAGATGGAGCGCCAGGGCTTCGAGATCCCGCTGCTTATCGGTGGCGCCACGACCTCCCGCGCGCACACCGCGGTTAAGGTGGACAAGAAGTATCACGGACCTGTGGTGTGGGTGAAGGACGCGTCCCGCTCGGTGCCGGTGGTCGCGGCGCTGCTGGACGACAAGCAGCGGCCGGCGCTGCTGGCCGAGCTCGACGCCGACTACGAGTCACTGCGCGAGCGGCACGCGGCCCGCAACGAGGCGAAGGTGATCCTGCCTATCGCGCAGGCGCGGGCGAACCGAACGCCGATCGACTGGACCGGCTACCACCCGCCGCGGCCGCACCTACTCGCGCAGCAGGCGCCCGACTTGCACGTGGACGGCGAGCGCAAGGTGTCCGCGACGCAGTTCGTCCGCACCTTCCACGACTACCCGCTGGCCGAGCTGCGCGAGTACATCGACTGGCAGCCGTTCTTCAACGCGTGGGAGATGAAGGGCAAGTTCCCCGACATCCTGAACAACCCGGCGACCGCCGAGGCGGCCCGCAAGCTCTGGGACGACGGCCAGGTCATGCTCGACAAGCTGATCGCGGAGAAGTGGCTGACCGCGTCCGGCGTGATCGGCCTGTTCCCGGCGAACCAGGTGAACGACGACGACATCGAGATCTACACCGACGAGACGCGCACGACCGTCCGCACGACGCTGCACGAACTGCGCCAGCAGACCGAGCACCGTCCCGGCGTGCCGCACCGCTCGCTGGCGGACTTCGTCGCGCCGAAGGAGACGGGACTGGCCGACTACGTCGGCGCGTTCGCGGTCACCGCCGGGCTCGGCTCGACGGAGAAGATCACCGAGTTCAAGGCCGCGTTGGACGACTACAGCGCGATCCTGCTCGAGTCGCTGGCCGACCGGCTCGCCGAGGCCTTCGCCGAGCGGCTGCACGAGCGGGTGCGCACCGAGTTCTGGGGCTACCGGCCGGACGAGCGGCTCGGCAACGACGCGCTGATCAAGGAGCAGTACGTCGGCATCCGCCCCGCGCCCGGCTATCCGGCCTGCCCCGAGCACACCGAGAAGCGCACGATCTGGGAGCTGCTCGACGTGCACGCCAACACCGGCATCGAGCTCACCGACGGGATGGCGATGTGGCCGGGCGCATCGGTCAGCGGGCTGTACTTCTCGCACCCGCAGTCGCAGTACTTCGTGGTCGGACGGGTCGGGCGCGACCAGGTGGAGGAGTACGCCAAGCGCAAGGGCTGGACGGTCGC
>DASTXN010000071.1:0-38319 GCA_035765515.1 Jatrophihabitantaceae bacterium
CGCTTCGGGTCCAGGTCGAGATCCCGCCCGACCATGGTCATCAGCCGCTTCGAGTCGTCCGCGTCGTAGATCGAGAACGACGTCTTGAGGCCGATCGTCTTCGCCTCGGCGCGCAGGATGCGCACGCACATCGAGTGGAACGTGCTGACCCACATCGCTTTGGCCCGCGGGCCGACCAGTGCCGCGACGCGTTCCTTCATCTCGCCGGCAGCCTTGTTGGTGAACGTGATCGCGAGAATCTGCCCAGGCGTCGCGTCGCGCTCGGCGAGCAGGTACGCGATGCGGTTGGTGAGCACCCGGGTCTTGCCCGACCCGGCACCGGCCACGATCAGCAGCGGCCCGCCGGAGTGCAGGACGGCAGCGCGCTGCTGCGGGTTCAGTCCCTCCAGCAGGCGCTTGACGTCGAGGTTCGAACGGCTCCGTACCGGTGCTGCCGCACGCTCGGGGGGGAGGTCGAACAGGTTGCCGAAGTCCTCGCTCATCGTGCGGACCAGCCTACGTGCGGGCCACGACAGATCGGGCCGCGCCCTCGCCGGAGCCGAACGCGGCAATCACCGCTTTCCTTGCGAATCAACCTAGTGGGTTTATGTTCACAGAGGGGGACAAGACCTGACCAACGGCGGGAAGGTGCGCAATGACAACGACGTCCACAGCGTCCGGGGCCGGTGCGATCAGCCCGGAGGACACCACCAGCGGCTTGCACCGCAGACTCGGGCCCGTGGGGCTGCTGTTCTCGGCGGTCGGATCGATCATCGGCTCCGGCTGGCTGTTCGCAGCGTTCGAGTCCAGCGGCATCGCCGGGCCCGCGGCGATCCTGTCCTGGGTGATCGGCTCGGTGCTGTTCCTGCTGATCGCACTCGTGTACGCCGAACTCGGCGTCATGTTCCCGGTGGCCGGCGGCGTCGCGCGCTTCCCGCACTGGTCGTTCGGCTCGTTCGCCAGCTACACGATGGGCTGGATCACCTGGCTGGCGGCCGCCGCGGTGGCGCCGATCGAGGTCGAGGGCGCGATCAAGTACACCCGGCACTACATCACCTGGCTGGCCTCGCCGAACGGGACGCTCACCGCGAGCGGTTACGGCATCGCGGCTGCCGCACTCGCGTTCTTCGTCCTGATCAACTACATGGGCATCCAGTGGTTCGCGCGGCTGAACAACCTGGTCGTGTGGTGGAAGCTCGCGATCATCACCATCGTCATCGTCGCGTTCCTGGTCACCGAGTTCCACAGTTCGAACTTCTCCAGCCAGGGTTTCGCACCCGAGGGCAACGGCGGCATTTTCACGTCCGTCTCGATCGCCGGCATCGCGTTCTCGTTCCTCGGCTTCCGGCAGGGCATCGAACTCGCCGGCGAGACGAAGAACCCGAGTCGCTACGTCCCCCTGGCGGTGATCGGCTCGATCCTGATCACCGCGGTCATCTACATCCTGTTGCAGGTCGCGTTCATCGGCTCGTTGTCGCCGAGCGCGATCGCACACGGCTGGTCGGCGCTGCAGGATCCGAGCAACCCGTTGGCAAGCAGCCCGCTGGCCGTGCTCGCCGGGCTGATCGGGCTCTCGTGGCTGGGCAGCATCCTCTACGCCGACGCGATCGTCTCCCCCGGTGACACCGGCTTCATCTACACCACGGTCACCGCGCGGCTGTCCTATGCGATGGGGCGCAACGAGAACGCGCCGCGCCAGCTGGCCAAGACCACCAAGAGCGGCGCGCCGTGGGTGAGCCTGCTGCTGGCGTTCGTGGTCGGCCTGATCGTGTTCCTGCCGTTCCCCAGCTGGCAGAAGCTGGTCGGCTTCGTCACCAGCATCACCGTGCTGTCCTTCGGATCCGGGCCACTGGTGCTGGTCGCGATGCGCAAGCAGTTGCCCGACCAGGCGCGGCCGTACCGGCTTCCCGGCGGCCACGTGCTCCCGTTCCTCGCGTTCTGGGGCGCGAACATGATCATCTACTGGGGCGGTTGGGCGACCGACTGGCGGCTGTTCGTCGCGGTCGCGATCGGCTTCGTCCTGTTCGCGATCTACGCGGCCTACGAGAGGATGAAGGGCCGCGCACTGCCCCCGATGGACTGGCGCGCAGGCGCCTGGCTGGTTCCGTGGTTCCTGCTGCTGCTGCTCAGTTCGGCGCTGAGCCCGTACGGCGGGCCCATCAAGGCCTGGAGTTCGGACGGCTGGGGCTTCGTTGCCGAACTCGTCGTCAGCGTTGTCATCTACCTGCTGGCGTATTACGTCCGGCTCTCGCCCGAGACGACGGCCCGATATGTGGCGCACGCCGGCGACACCGCGCTCACCGGCGCGGCTTCCCGCCGTGCGGCGGGCAAGGACGTGCCGCCGGATCCGCAGACGGACGTCGGCTACGGCGACGCCGCGCCGCCTCCGCCGGCCTGAGCTGTCTCGCTGATCGGCGCAGGCTGCCTTCCCACCATCCGGGACGAACTTGCCGAATGGTGGGAGGGCGTGCCACGATCAGTGGCGTGTCACGTTCCGCACGGCGATTTTTCTACGGGTACCGCAGCTCGGTGCCCGTCGTTTGTGGCTGACCTCCTCACCATCGAACGCCCCGGGCCCGAGAGCTCCGGGGCGTTTTTCGTGCCCGGCCCGTAGCTCTCGTACCCGGTGCCGACCGGCTCGAAAGGCTTACGCATGACCACTGCGATCAACCCGCCCAGCACCGACAGCTCTGACACCGCCAGCAACTCGGCCGCGGCGCCGGATTCCCCCGATCTGATCCCCGTGCTGCGCGGGCAGATCGACGCGCTCGACACCGCGATCATCAACCTCGTCGCCGAACGCGCCCGGCTCTCGGCCCGGATCCAGACGGCACGGATGAACGGCGGGGGCGCACGCGTCGAACTCGGCCGCGAGCGCGTGATCCTGGACGCGTACCGCACCGGGCTCGGCCACAACGGCCCGCACCTCGCCGACGCCGTCCTGCAGGTCTGCCGCGGGGAGCGCTAGCTACAGCATGCGGCGGTCGGCGGCCCAGCGGGTGAGCTGGTGGCGACTGGACAGCTGCAGCTTGCGCAGCACGTTGGACGCGTGCGTCTCCACCGTCTTGATCGAGATGAACAGCTCCGCCGCGATCTCCTTGTAGGCGTAACCGCGCGCGAGCAGGCGCAGCACCTCACGCTCCCGCGGGGTGAGCTGGTCCAGCTCGGCTCCGCCGTCGTCGGGAGCGGACGGCGCGAGCGGCGCCTCGCGGAACGCGTCGAGTACGAAACCGGCCAGCCGTGGGCTGAACACGACGTCGCCGTCGGCGACCCGCTGCACGGCGTCGGCGAGATCGTCGGCGGAGATCGTCTTCGTGACGTAGCCACGCGCCCCCGCGCGGATCAGCGCGATCACGTCCTCGGCCGCGTCCGACACCGAGAGCGCGAGGAAGCGGGTGTCCGGCAGCTCTTTGCCGACTCCCTCGATCACGGCGAGGCCACCGCCGTCGGGCATGTGGACGTCGAGGAGCACCACGTCCGGCCGCAGCCGGCGGATCGCGGCGACCGCGTCGGCCGGCGCACCCGCCTCGCCGACGACGTCCACCCGGTCGCCGAGCTCGGCCTTCACGCCGGCCCGGAACATCGCGTGGTCGTCGACCAGGAACACCCGTGCGCTGTGCCCGGTGCCATGCTCGGATCCTTCAGTCACCGCGTCATCCTCATCTGTATCTCCGTGCCCTCGCCGGGGCTGCTGCGCACCGTGACCTGCCCGCCGTGTCGCTCGATGCGCCCGACGATCGAACCGCGCACGCCCTGGCGGTCGGTCGCGATCGTGTCCATGTCGAACCCCACGCCGCGATCCTTCACGAACACGCTCACCTCATGCGATTCCACCTCGGCATACAGCGAAACCGTCTCGACGCCGGCGTGTTTCGCCGCATTGACCAGCGCCTCGCGCGCAGCGGCCGCAAGCGCCGCGAGCCCTTCGTCCAGCGCCGCATCGCCGACGACGACGGCCTCGACCTCGATGCCGTAGCCGTCCTCGACCTCTGCCGCGATCAGCCGCAGCTCGTCGGCCAGCTGCCCCTCTCGGCGGCGGTCGCCGTAGAGCAGCGTGCGCAGCTCACGTTCCTGGCCGCGCGCCAGCCGAGTGACCTCGCGTGGCGAGGCCGCGTTGCGCTGGATCAGGGCCAGCGTCTGCAACACCGAGTCGTGCAGGTGCGCCGCGATGTCCGCGCGTTCCTGACTGCGGATGCGTTCGGTGCGTTCGGCGCCGAGCTGGGTTACCAGCCGCATCCACCACGGGCCGGTGAGCAGCGCGAGCCCGGCGACCGTGACGATCATGGCGATGGCGCCGTCGCGCAGTGCGGTGAAGTCGGCGCGGCGCAGCACGAGCGCGGCACCGGCGAGAACGAGGATCGCCCCCGCGGCCAGCCGCAACCGTCCGGTCCGGTCGGCGTAGTCGGCACCGAGGGACGTGCGCGACAGGCGCAGCAGCCGCATCCGCTCGGAGTCGGTCGCCTGGCGCCAGATCAGCGCGCCGCCGAGGCACGCCAGCATGGACGGGATGAATAATCCACCCAGCGGCAGCCACCAGCCGACGGCGCCGACCACGACGATCCCGACCACGGCCGCGAGCGCGTACTCCAACCAGCGCGGCAGTCGGGGCGCCTGCCCCGTCTCCCGCGTCGGCAGCACGATCCAGTACGTGCCGTACAGCGCCAGCCCGAGCCCACCGGCGAAGCTGAGCACGACGAAGATCACCCGGACCAGCCGGACGTTCAGGCGCACGTGCTCCGCGATACCGGCCGCGACACCGGCCAGACGGCCCTCGTCCGGCCAACGGCACAGCCGCCGTCGCGCGGGTGCCTGAACTGCCGTCATGGCTCAATGATCCCCGCTGGTGCCGCGTGCCGGCATCAGGTGGACCACCGAGGCCACGATTCAGGGTCGGATTCAGGGGCTGTCCCGATGCGGCTGAGGCCCGTCTGCGGGCACTCTCGATGCCATGACGACGACTGACTCCTCGGCCGTGCCCCCGCAGGCCCCGCCCCGCCTGCTGCGCCGCAGCCGCAACGACCGCGTGGCCGCCGGCGTCGCGGGCGGGCTCGGTGAGTACTTCGGCCTCGACCCGGTGCTGTTCCGGGTGCTGTTCGCGGTGTCCGCCTTCTTCGGCGGGGCGGGCATCCTCGGCTACGTGCTCGCCTGGGCCGCGATTCCGGACGAGGGCACGGAGCGGGCGTCCGTGGACGGCTGGGTCGCCGAACTGCGCCGCCGCCGCATCCCGGTCTGGCTCGTGGCCGCCATCGTCGGCGTGATCCTGTGGTGCGTCGCGTTCAGCTGGTGGGCGCCCGGGCCGTTCTTCCCGGTGCTGGTCGTGGTGATCCTGCTGACCGTGCTGTTCGGCCGGCGCAATCCCGCTCCGCTACCGCCCGCCGCTCCGGTGCCGCCGGCCGCTCCCGTCCCGCCCGCCGGTTTCGGCGGCGCGGACTCCCCCGGCGCGCCCAGCTCGCCCGCCGCGTCCACCGTCAGCCTGGAAAAGGATCCGGTCGCAGCCGGCACGGCGCCGACGGACACGACGGGTTACAGCGGCACGATCAGCACCGCCACCGTGCCAGCCGCGCCGGACTGGGTGTCCAGCGCGCGACAGTGGATCGACGAGAGCAAGCGGGCCAGCCGCGAACGCCGTCGCCGCGCCTTCCCGGTCCGCATCGCCACGTTGCTGGCACTTGTCGTCACGTTGATCGTCCTGGGCATCGCCGACGCGGCGAGCGGCATCCGACTGCCGGTGTACTTCTGGTGCGTCGGCGCGATCGTCGCGGCCGGCCTGCTGGTCGGGATGGTGCTGCGCCGCACGCCGTGGTCGATGGCGCCGCTGCTGATTCCCGCGGTCGCCGGCATGGTCGCATTCGGCAACAGCGGGGCGTCGCTGCACGACGGCGTCGGCCAGAAGACCTGGTCGCCGACGAGCGCGAGTGAACTGCACAGCAGCTACCGGCTCGGGTTCGGCGACGCCGTGCTGGACCTGCGCGACCTGCCCAGCCTGGACGTCCCCCGGAGCGTCGACGTGACCCTGGCGGCCGGCCAGGTGGAGATCAAGCTCCCCCCGACGCTGAACGCGACCGTGTACGGGAACGTGCGGATCGGGCAGATCGAGATCGACGGCCGGCGCGTGGCGTCCACGAACGGCGGTTCGATCCATCGCGTGAATGGCTACGACATCGAGCACACCGTCCGCCCGCCGGCCACGGCCACGGGAGCCCCGCTCACGATCACCGTGCACCAGGCGGACGGGAACCTGAGTGTGATCCGCCACTGAGGACACGCACTTGGCCCCGTAGCAGGTACTCGCACGGAGTGTTCGCCTGCTACGGGGCCAAGTGCGTTCAGGTCAGCCGGCGGCTCCGGCCGGAGTGGTCGTCGTGGTGAAGCCCTCGAGCTTGTTGGCCTTCTCGGCGTACGTGTTGGTGAACGTGTTCGACAGCGTCACCTTGCTGACGTCGACGCCGAGCACCTTCTCCATGTTGTAGATGGTTTTCGGGCCACCTGCGGGCATGATGCCGTCCGGCAGGAACTGGCCCTTGTCGGTCGACAACCCGGCGACGTACTGCGCCTTCGTGATCGTGCTGTTCGACACGTACTGCTGGGGCATCTTGTCCGCGATCTGTGCCGCCGAGTGGGTGGCGATCCAGTGCATCGTCGCGACGAGCGCGTCCACCACGCCCTGCACTGCCTTCTGGTGGGACTTCACCCAGCCCGCCTGCGCGAGCACGCTGGCCGCGGGCCACGCGCCGCCGAGCGCGGCGGTCGCCCCGCTCGTGGTGGCCAGGTCGATCGCCGAGTAGGCGACATGCTTGGCCTCCATCGCCCCGACCGTGGGCTGGGTCGTCATCACGCAGTCCGCGCTGCCACCCTGGATCGCCGCGACGGCTGTGCCTCCGTCGTGCGCCACCACCGTGTGGTACTGGGTCTTCGAGATGCCGTGCTGCGAGGCGAGGAACTGGGTCAGTTCGTCGGTGCCCGAGCCGAGGTCGGTGACACCGAGCGACTTGCCCTTGAAGTCTGCGGCCGAGTGCACGCCGCTGTTCGTGCCGCACATCTCGCGCTCGCCGGGCGCACCCGAGAGCTGGACGATGTCGATGACGTCCTTGCCCTTGGCCTGGAAGTCGATCGTGTGGATGTACCACGCGCCGGCCATGTCCACCTGGCCCGAGGCCATGGCGTCCTCGGCTCCGACGCCGCCGTTCTGCTCGGTCGAAAGCTCGACCTTGACGCCGTACTTCTTGTAGAAGCCGAGGTCCTGCGCCAACTGGTAGGGCAGGTAGATCTGCTTGTCGATGCCGCCGACCATCAGCTTGACGGTGGGCATCGAGGCGGAGTCGGACGACGAGCCACCGCTCGAACAGGCCGTGACACCAAGGGCGGCGATTGCCCCGGCCGCGGCGATGCAGATCGCGCGTTTGAACATGGGGAAGTTCCTTTCGTGGGATGGATGGATTTACCGGGGAACGACTCAGATCGCCTGAGCCTCCGAACGGCTGGGTGGCCGCCAGGACAGGACGCGCCTCTCGAGCAGCGCGAGGAACGACTCGGCGACGAGCGTGACGGCAGCCATGATCAACATGCAGGCGAACACGGTGTCCATGTCGAAGTTGCCCTGCGCCTGAACGATGATCAGCCCGATGCCGTGCTGCGCGCCGAGCACCTCGGCGACGAGCGCGCCGATGATCGCGAAGCCGAACGCGGTGTGCAGGCTGGCGATGATCCACGTCAGGGCCGACGGGATCGTGACGTGTCGCGCGACCTGCAGCGGTGAGGCGCCGAGCACCTTCACGTTGGCGATCAGGTTCTGGTCGACTTCACGCACGCCCTGGAACGCGTTGAAGAAGACGATGAAGAAAACCAGGACGGCCGCGAGCAGCACCTTGGGGAACGTGCCGAGCCCGAACGCCACCACGAAGATGGAGCCCAAGATGATGCGTGGGACCGAGTTGGCGATCTTGATGTACGGCCCGAGCACGTCGGAGAGGAACCGGTTCTGGCCGAGGGCCAAGCCGAACAGGATGCCGGCGCCGGTGCCGAGCAGGAAGCCGTACAGGGCCTCCTTGATCGTGATCCACAGGTTCAGCCAGATCGACCCGAACGCGGTGCCCTTGGTGAACAGGTCCACCAGGCTGTGATAGACGCCGGTCGGTTGGCCGAAGAAGAACTTGTCGACGATGCCGGCGGCCGTGAACCACTGCCAGCCGCCGACGATGATGACCGGGACCAGGATGCGGCTGAGCCACACCAACGCGATGCGGCGCCGGCGCGCGCGACGGGCGGCGACCTGGATGTCGGATTCGGTCTCGGCGGCCTCAACCGACCGCGCGGGGATGATCGTGCTGGACATGGGACGCTCCGGGGAAATTCGCGTGGTGGTGGTCATGCGGCACCGGCCGTCTGCGCGTAGGCGCGCTCGACCTCGTCCTTGAGCGAGGCCCAGATCTGGTTCTGCAGTTCGAGGAAGCGCGGCTCGTGCCGGATCTCCTGGACCTCGCCACGTGGACGGGGCAGGTCGATGTCGAAGCTCTGCTTGATCGAGCCGGGCCCGCTGGTCATGATCAGCACCCGGTCGGCGAGCGCGACGGCCTCGTCCAGGTCGTGGGTGATGAACAGCACGGATGGACGCGACTGCTCCCACAACCCGAGCAGTTCGGTCTGCATGATCGCCTTGGTCTGCACGTCGAGCGCCCCGAACGGCTCGTCCATCAGCAGGATGCTCGGCTCGTTGATCAACGCGGCTGCCATCGCGACCCGCTTGCGCATGCCGCCGGAGAGCTGGTGCGGATAGCGGTCCTCGAAGCCGGTGAGCCCGACCCGGCGCAGCCAGTCGCGGGCCAGCCCGATTGCCTCCTTGCGCGGCGTTCCAGCCAGCGTCGGGCCGATCATGACGTTGCCCAGGACGGTCTTCCACGGGAACAGCGCGTCCGACTGGAACATGAAGCTGACGCCGTGGGTGATCCCCTGGACCTCGCGTCCACCGACCTTGACCGAGCCGGCGCTCGGCCGCTCAAGGCCGGAGACCTGTCCCAGCGTGGTGGACTTGCCGCATCCGGTCGGCCCGACGATCGCGCAGAACTGCCCGGGCTCGACGGTGAACGTGACGTCGCGGATCGCGGTGAACGGTTCACCCTTCGGCGTCAGGAAGCGCTTGGTCAGCCCGGTGATCTCGATGCGCGCGGCGTCGCCGGACGCGTCGTCCGCCGACGGTGCCGCCGCGAGTCGGCGGGTGCGTCGCTCGGCCATGGGTAGGTCCTTTCGTGGCTTGGCGATGTGTGACGTGGACCGCAATACCGGTCTGCCGCAATGTCTACGTGCGCGCCGCGGGGCGGTGAACCATGTGCGGCTTGTTCTCGCCACATCTCGTAATGCGCGTTGTGCTCATAAAGTTCACGGCCCGGCTGCGTCCGTGGCTCGCAGCGACGGGCCACGGCGCGCACACTGTCGGCGTGGTGAGCTGGATCCGTCGTCCCCGCCGGCTGTCGGCCCAACTGCTGGCAGGGCAGGTCGTGGTGCTGTTGATCGCCGGCGCGGTCGGGTTCGGCCTCTGGGCGCGGACGGTGCACGGCCAACTGGACCGGCAGTACGAGCAGCGGGCGCTGGCCATCGCGAGCGCGACCGCGGCCATGCCCGCGGTGATCGATGCGCTCACCGCCAAGAAGCCGGCACCGGTGCAGGCGCTGGCCACGTCGATCATGCACAAAACCAATGCCTCGTACGTCGTGGTCATCGACCGCACCGGCGTTCGCTACTCGCACCCGAACAACGATCTGATCGGGCAACGCGTGGAGGAACCGGTCGTCGCGCTCGACGGCCACAAGCACGTCGGGATCGATCACGGCAGCCTCGGTGACTCGGCGAACGGCAAGGCCCCCGTGGTCGCGCCGGACGGGCGCGTGGTGGGCGAGGTATCGGTCGGCGTCGAGGAGACCGCTTTCGCCGATCAGGTGACCGGCGAGCTCACCTCGTTCGGCGTCTACCTCGCCGTCGCGATCGCGGTCGGGCTCGCGGTCGCAGTGCTCCTGGCCCGCCGCCTGAAGCGGCAGACGTTCGGGCTCGAACTGGACGAGATCGCCGCACTGGTGCAGGAGCGTGAGGCCACGCTGCACGGCATCCGCGAGGGCGTGGTCGCGCTCGACGCCGCGGGCCGGGTTTCGCTGGTCAACGACCAGGCGCGCCTGCTGCTCGGCACCGCCCTGCAGGAGGCCGGCCGTCCGGTCTACGACGCGCTCGCACCGGGCGAACTGCGCGAGCTGATGCAGCCGGGCGCGCCCGACGCGGTGGACCGGATCGTCCTGCATTCCGGGCGATTCCTGCTCGCCAGCCGGATGCGCGTCACCGCGGGCGGACGCGATCTCGGCGCCGTGGTCACGCTGCGCGACCGCACCGAGCTGGAGAACGCGCTGCGGGAACTGGACGAGGTGCGCCGCCTCACCGACGCACTGCGAGCGCAGCAGCACGAGTTCTCCAACCGCATGCACGTGATGTCCGGGCTGCTCGAGCTGGGCCACTACGACGAGGCCATCGGTTTCGCGAGCGGCATCGACGGCGCGACCGCCGGCCTCGCCGCTGAGCTGGAAGCGCGCATCAGCTCCCCGCGCATCGTCGCGCTGTTGGTGGCGAAGACGACCGTCGCGAGGGAGCGCGGCATCGCGCTCACCGTGGTGTGCAACTCGCGGGTGCAGGTCGACGCCGAGCACGCCGACGCCCTCGTGTCGATCGCCGGGAACCTGATCGACAACGCGATCGACGCGGCGGCGAGCGCGCCGGCCCGTCCCGGCGCGGTGCGAGCGGTCGAGGTGCAGCTGGCCGAGGGCAGTCACGAGCTGGTGCTGGAGGTGAGCGACACCGGCCCCGGCATCCCGGCGGGCACCGCGGAGTCGATCTTCGTCGGCGGCTGGACGACCAAGGAGCGGACCGGAGGCCCCCACCGCGGCATCGGGCTGACCGTCGTGCGGCAGGCGGTGGACCAACTGGCCGGCACGATCGAGGTCCGCGAGGGCAGCGGCGCACGGTTCCGGGTGACCCTGCCCCGCGTGAACGCCGAGGCGCGACCATGATCCCGAAGATCGGCGTCCTGGTCGTCGACGACGACTTCCGCGTCGCGAAGTTGCATGCCGAGTTCGTGAACCGGATCGAGGGGTTCGTCGTCGTCGGCGTCGTCCACACCGGCAACGCCGCGGTGGAGGCGGCGCGAGCCAAGCGGCCGGACCTGGTGCTGCTCGACCTCTACCTGCCCGACGAGGACGGCCTGTCCGTGCTGTCACGGCTGCGCGAGGGCGACGGCCCACACGCGGACGTCATCGCGATCACCGCCGCGCGCGACCTGCCCAGCATCCGGACCGCGATGCAGCGCGGCGTCGTGCACTACCTCGTCAAGCCGTTCCCCTTCCGCACGCTGGCCGACCGGCTCACCGCGTACCGCACGCTCTGGAACCAGACCCGTTCGAACGCAGACGTGGGGCAGAACGAGGTCGACCGGCTGTTCGGCCTGATGCGCTCGGGCGACAGCGCCACCCAGCTGCCCAAGGGCCATTCGGAGCCGACGATGGCGCTAGTGCAGGCCGCGTTCGCCGACCCGGACGCCGACTGGTCCACCGCCGAGATCGCCCAGCAGACCGGAGTCAGCCGGGCCACCGCCCAGCGCTACCTGTCCCTGCTGCTGCGCGACGGGACGCTGGAGCTGCACCTGCGCTACGGCGCGGCGGGGCGGCCCGAGCACCGCTATCGCCGGACGCGGTGAGCCGCGCCCGCTAAGGCCGGGCTCAGGGTGGCCGATCAAGACCGAATACCCACGTAAGGGGACCACACGCATGCGTTCGAACTGGCGCAGCCGACTGACGCCGCTCAGCCTCGCTCTGGGGCTGTGCGTGCTTGCGGTCGTCGCGCACCAGATCGGACGGCAACTGCTGGGCCGCTCGATCCTGCCGGTCGGCTCGTGGTGGCCGGCCGCGGGCGTCGCCGTCGCCATGTTCGTCCGGCTGCGGCGGAAGTGGTGGCCCCTGATCGCGGTGGGCGTCGTCGTCACCTGCGTCGCCGACGCGCTCACGTCCGGTTCGGGTCCCGTTCAGGCCGGCGTGCTGGTCGCGGCGAACGTCGCCGAGGTGGCGGCAGTGGTCGCGGTGCTCGGGCCGCAGTCCGGGGAACGCACGCTGCCGCACGGGCTGCGCCTGGTCGCCGCAATCGTCGCGGGCACCCTCGCCTGCACCGTGATCATGACGGTGAACTATGCGCTGATCCGCGACGACTGGTGGTCCGCGACCCGCGTCTACCTGATCTGCCGTGCACTGTCGTTGATGATGGCCGCGCCGCTGCTGCTGACCGGCCCGTTGCGCGACACGCTGCGCGACCTACGCACCCGGTCGGTGAACCTGGAGTGGACGGCGCAGCTGGCCACCTGCGCGCTGCTCGCCTGGCTGAGCTTCGTGCCGCGACAGACCCTGCTCGTCGGCTTCGTGCTGGTGATGCCGCT
Organism: Jatrophihabitantaceae bacterium; assembly: GCA_035765515.1. Taxonomy (GTDB): domain Bacteria; phylum Actinomycetota; class Actinomycetes; order Mycobacteriales; family Jatrophihabitantaceae; genus DASRSS01. The sequence continues at coordinate 12,434 of DASTXN010000071.1, forward strand.
GTTGTGGGGCGCCGCCCGGCTCGGTCCGGTACGCGCCATGCTCAGCATGCTGACCGTGAGCGCGCTCGGCATGTACGGCAGCCGCGACGGGCACGGGACCCTGTCTACGATCGCCGACCTCGTCGAACGGCAGACGCTGCTGCTCGGCCTGCTCAGCACGCTGGCCGCGTCCACGTTGCTGATGCTGGTCAGTGCCGCGGCTCAGCGCGCCGCTGCCGCCGCCGTCGCCGAGCGCGAGGAGGCCCTGGCCGAGGCGCAGGCCCTCGTGCAGCTCGGCTCGTGGACGTGGTCGCTTGCCGAGGGCACGATCGCGTGGAGCGCCGAGATGTACCGGCTCTTCGACGTCTCGCGCGACACGTTCCGTCCGGAGATCGGGAACTGGACGCAGAACGTGCACCCCGACGACCGCGAGGAGCTGATCGGCCGGATCCTGCACACCGCGCAGACCGGCGAGTCCTACGCGGCCGACTTCCGGGTGCAGCGCTCCGACGGCAGCTACCGCTGGCTGTTCGGCCGGGGCAGTGCTGTGCGCGACGACTCCGGCCGGATCCGCTGGGTGCGCGGCACGTCGCAGGACGTCACGGCGTCGCGCAACACCGAGCAGCAGCTGGCCGCGGCGCGCGACCTGTACGAGGGCGTGCTCAGCGCTGCCAGCGAGCAGGCGATCATCGGCACCGATCCGACCGGCAAGGTCACCGTTTTCAACACCGGGGCCGAGAAGATGCTCGGCTATTCGAAGGCCGAGATGATCGGCCGCGACCCGCTGATGCTGCACGACCCCGGCGAGATCAGCGCTCGCGCGGCCGAGCTGGGAATCGAGCCGTCGGTGGCGGTCCTTGCCGCGGGCGTGACGCGCAACCGGTCACAGACGCGACAGTGGACCTACATCACCCGCGACGGCCGGCGGGTGCAGGCGATGCTGACCGTGACCCAGATCCGCGACGGCAAGCTGGTCGGTTACCTGGGCGTGGCCACCGACGTCACCGCGCAGCGCACCGCCGAAGCGCAACTGCGCGAGAGCGAGCAGCGCTTCCGCAACGCGTTCGACAGCGCGTCCGTCGGCATGTACATCGCCAGCCTCGACCCCGCGCGGCACGTGGAGATCATCCAGGTCAACGCGGCGATGTGCGAGTTCCTCGGCCGCACGCCCGAGGAGATCGTCGGACGCACGCCGGACGCGTTCTCCGACGACGTGGCGGCGGCGGAGGCCGAGGCGTCCGCGTACGTGCAAGCCGGCGGCGACCTGTCCCGGTGGCGGCGCGAGGTGCGCTTCCAGCACGCCGACGGTTCGGACGTGTGGGCGCTGCTGTCGGTCTCGCTGGTGCATCCGAGCGACGAGGCGCCGTACGTGATCGCGCTGCTCGAGGACATCACCGCGCGCAAGGACGCCGAGTCGCGGCTGCGCCACCTGGCCCTGCACGACCCGCTGACCGGGCTGCCGAACCGGGTGCTGGTGACTGACCGCATCGAGCACGCCCTCGGCTCGCGTCCGCGCTCGGGTGCCCGCGTCGGGCTGCTGTACCTCGACCTGGACGGGTTCAAGCAGGTCAACGACAGTGCGGGCCACCCGGCCGGCGACGAGCTGCTCGTCCAGGCCGCGTCCCGGCTGCAGGCCACGGTCCGTCCGGGCGACACCGTCGCGCGCCTGGGCGGCGACGAGTTCGCGATCCTTTGCCGCGAAGTGCTCGACGAGCAGGACCTGGCCGTGATAGCCGAGCGTGCGGTCGCCGCGCTGCGCACGCCCTTCGTGCTGCAGGCCGGGACGTTCACGGTTACCGCGAGCGTCGGCGCGGCGTTGTCCGGCCCGGAAGCGTCCACCGCCGAACGGCTGCTGCACGTGGCGGACACCGCGATGTACTTCGCGAAACGCGCCGGCAAGGACCGGGTCTCGATGGCCAGCGCAGACGAGCAGGCGCGGGCCACGCGCAACACCCAACTGCGTCCCGCACTGGAAACGGCACTGACGGACAACGAGCTGATCATGTACGGCCAGCCGATCGTGGAGCTGTCCGGCGGGGCGATCAGCGGCGTCGAGACGTTGCTGCGCTGGAACCGGCCGGGCCGCGGCATCCTCACGCCCGCCGACTTCCTGGACGTCGCGGAGAGCAGCCCGCTGATGGTGCCGATCGGGCGCCGGGTGCTGCACGAGTCGTGCCGCATGGCCGCAGCCTGGACCGACGAGTTCGGCCGGCACGCGCCGGACGTGCACGTGAACGTGTCCGGGCGGCAGCTGGCGACCGGCACGTTCGCGGAGGAGGTGCTCGAGGCGCTGGACCGGCATGGGCTGCCGGCCAACCGTCTGGTGCTGGAGCTCACCGAGACCCACATGCCGATGATGATCGACTCGGTGCGCGAGGACATGGTCCGGCTGCGCGAGTTGGGCGTGCGCCTGGCGATCGACGACATCGGTACCGGCTACAGCAGCCTGGCCCGCATCACCGAGCTGCCCGTGGACATCCTCAAGATCGACATGAAGTTCACCAAGCGGCTCGGCGAGGACCCGAGCTGCGCCGCCGTCGTCCGGGCGGTGCTCGAGATCGGCCGGACGCTGGACGTCAGCGTCGTGGCCGAGGGCGTGGAAACCCCCGAGCAGGCCGAGCTGTTGCGCGAGTACGGCTGCGAGCTGGTGCAGGGGTTCCTGTTCGCCCGCCCCGTGGACGAGGGCGAACTGGAGCGCACGCTGCGCGCGTCCATCAAGACCGGGCGACGCCGGCAGCGGATCGCCTACCGGCACGCCGCGCAGGGCTCGAACTCCGGCGGCGCAGTCACCCTGCTGCGCCCCTGAGCGGGCCTACTCCCACTCGATGGTGCCCGGGGGCTTGGACGTGACGTCCAGGACGACCCGGTTCACCTCGCGCACCTCGTTGGTGATGCGCGTGGAGATGCGCTCCAGCACGTCGTACGGCACACGGGTCCAGTCGGCGGTCATCGCGTCCTCGGACGACACCGGACGCAGCACGACCGGGTGGCCGTACGTGCGACCGTCGCCCTGCACGCCGACCGAGCGGACGTCCGCGAGCAGCACGACCGGGCACTGCCAGATGTCGCGATCCAGGCCGGCGGCGGACAGTTCGGCGCGGGCGATCGCGTCCGCGCGACGCAGGATCTCGAGGCGATCGGCGGTTACCTCGCCGACGATGCGGATGCCCAGGCCCGGGCCGGGGAACGGCTGGCGCCAGACGATCTCCGCGGGCAGGCCGAGCTGCTCGCCGACACGGCGCACCTCGTCCTTGAACAGCGAGCGCAGCGGCTCGACCAGCGCGAACTGCAGGTCGTCCGGCAGGCCGCCGACGTTGTGGTGCGACTTGATGTTCGCGGTGCCGGTGCCGCCGCCGGACTCGACGACGTCCGGGTAGAGGGTGCCCTGGACGAGGAACTCGACGGCCTCGCCGGTCGCGCCCGCCTCGGCCACGACCTCGCGCGCCGCCGCCTCGAACACGCGGATGAACTCGCGGCCGATGATCTTGCGCTTGTCCTCCGGGTCGCTGACGCCGGCGAGCGCGCCGAGGAACTGCGCGGACGCGTCGACCACCTTGAGCTTCACGCCGGTGGCGGCGACGAAGTCACGCTCGACCTGCTCGGCCTCGCCCGCACGCAGCAGCCCGTGGTCGACGAACACGCAGGTGAGCTGATCACCCACGGCGCGCTGCACGAGCGCGGCCGCCACCGCCGAGTCGACGCCGCCGGACAGCCCGCAGACCAGCCGCTTGCCGCCGACCTGTGCGCGGATGGCGGCGACCTGCTCGTCGATGATGTTCGCCTCGGTCCAGGACGGGCGCGCGCCGGCGATGTCGTACAGGAAGTGCCGCAGGATCTGCTGGCCGTGCTCGGAGTGCAGCACCTCCGGGTGGAACTGGACGCCCGCCAGCCGCCGGTCCAGGCACTCGAACGCCGCGACCGGCGTGCCGTCCGTCGAGGCGGTGACGGTGAAACCGGCCGGCGGTGTCGTGACCGCGTCGCCGTGGCTCATCCAGACCTGCTGGCTGCTGGGCAGTCCGCGCAGCAGGGTGCCGGGCGTGGTCACGGCCAGCCGGGTCCGTCCGAACTCCGACCCGCCGGTGTGCGCAACCTCGCCGCCGAGCGCCTGCGTCATCGACTGGAAGCCGTAGCAGATGCCGAACACCGGGACGCCCGCGTCGAACAGCGCCGGGTCGGTACGCGGTGCGCCGTCGGCGTACACGCTGGACGGCCCGCCCGACAGGATGATCGCGGCCGGCTTGCGCGCGAGCAGCTCGGCGACCGGCGTCGTGTGCGGCACGATCTCGGAGTAGACGTGTGCCTCGCGCACCCGGCGCGCGATCAACTGCGCGTACTGCGCCCCGTAGTCGACGACGAGGACGAGATCGGCCTGCATGGGCCAAGTCTACGGAGGGCGCACCCGAGGGATCAGGACGGCCAGGGGTAGCGGAATCCGGTCATCGCCTCGCTCGTGATCCACAGCTGCTTCGCCAGGCTCGGGTCGCACGCCCAGGTCGACATCCGTGCCGGGCCGAGGTCGCCACGGGTCTCGTGCAACCGCTGCGGACCGGTGTACGAGCCGGGCGCGGCCAGCGTCGCCGCGTACAGGACGGGCCGGGCACCGGCCGCGGCCGGCTGCGCGAACACCTTGGCGAGCGCTGGTGCGACGTTGCGCCCGAGCCGCGTGCTGCCGGCGCCCTCGGGGTCGCTGATCAGTCCGGTCGCGGCGAGCCCGGGGTGCGCCGCGACCGAGGTGACCGCGAGCTCGTGCGACACCAGCTTGCGGTGCAGTTCGATCGCGAACAGCAGGTTCGCGAGCTTGGAGTTCGCGTACGCCTGATGCGGTTGGTACGGCTCGTCGTTGTTCGCGCTCAGCACGCCGGCGTTCGCGCTCTTGTGCGCGATCGACGCGACCGTGACCACTCGCGCGCGGGTGCCGGACAGCAGCGCGGGCAGCAACAGCCCGGTGAGCACGAAGTGGCCCAGGTGGTTCGTCCCCCACTGCAGTTCGTAACCGTCCTGCGTGCGAACCCGCTTCGGCGGGGCCATGACGCCGGCATTGTTGATCAGGATGTCGAGTGGGTCGGTCCAGCCGGTGCCGAACGCGCGCACCGAATCCATCGACGCCAGGTTCAACTCGGCGACCTCGACGTCGGCCGCCGCGACCCGGCTGCGGATCCGGTCGGCGGCCTGCTTGCCGCGCTCCACGTCGCGACAGGCGAGGATCACGTGCGCGCCGTGCCGGGCCAGCTCGAACGCGGTGTGCCAGCCGATACCCGAGTTCGCACCCGTCACCGCCGCGGTGCGCCCGGTGAGATCCGGCAGCTGCTCGGCAGTCCACCTCATGATCAGAAAGCTACGCGCGATCGCGTGAATTCGGTGTCCGCCGGGCACACTGCTTGCCATGTCGTCGCAGCAGGTGCGCACCCGGGTCTGGCGCAACGGAACGCCGGAGACCACGGACGTCCCGCTGGAACGGCTCGGCGACGTCGTCGGGCGGCCGGACGCACTCGTTTGGGTCGACCTCTGCAGCCCCGACGAGGCCACGTTGCGCCGTGTCGCGGCCGAATTGGGGCTGGACCCGCACGCTGTCGAGGACGCCCTCGCGCCGGACGAGCGCCCGAAGGTGACCCACTTCCCGACGCACATGTTCCTGACCACGACGGCGATCTGGTGCGCGACCGTGGACTCGGCCCTGGTCGCCACCCGCGTCTCGGCGTTCGGGCTGCCCGGCGCGCTGATCACGGTGCGCCTGGACGACCGGTTCGACATGGACGCGGTGGAGCGGCGCTGGGACGACAACGCCGACATGCTCAAGTTCGGCGAGCGGGCCCTCCTGCACGGCCTGCTGGACGAGATCGTTGACGGCTACTTCGCCGTGATCGAGATCCTGGACGACGGTATCGAGGCGATCGAGGACCTGCTCTTCGACGAGGTCAGCGAGGACCCGAACGCCTTGCAACGAAGGACATTCGCGCTGCGCAAGTCGCTCGTGCAGGCGCGCCGGACGATCCTGCCGATGCGCGAGGTCGTGAACAGCGTGCTGCGCCGCGCGACGGACGGCTCCGGCGACGGCGAGCTGCTCCCCTACTTCGAGGACATCAACGACCACATGCTGCGTGCGGCCGACTGGGTGGACTCGCTGCGGGACATGGTCGGTTCCGTGATCGACACCAACATGTCGCTCGCGGACACCCGGATGAACCTGATCATGAAGAAGCTGACGTCCTGGGCGGCGATCGTGGCCGTGCCGACCGCGGTCACCGGCTACTTCGGCCAGAACGTGCCGTTCCCCGGCGCCGGGTCGATGCCGGGCTTCTGGGCCAGCGTCTCGTTGATGGTCGTGCTCGGCGTGATCCTGTACGTGATCTTCCGGGTGAAGGACTGGTTGTAAGCCGGCCCGGCTCAGCCCGCCGCGCCGACGACGCTCGGCAGCGCGCCGGTGTAACCCTGCGCGGCCGCCTGCCGTTCGGCGCTCACCGGCTGGTAGAGCGTGTCCCGCTGGCGCACGGTCCGTCCGGGCAGCGCGGACACGATCTCGGTCAGCTGCGCGACCGTCTTGGCCGAGCCGTGCCTGCTGCCGGCCATCCGGCTGATCGTCTCCTCCATCAGCGTGCCGCCGAGGTCGTTGACGCCACCGGCCAGCACCTCGCGGCAGCCGTCCACGCCGAGCTTCACCCACGAGCACTGGATGTTGTCGATGCGCCCGTGCAGCAGGATGCGGGCCATCGCGTGCACGATCCTGTTCTCGCGCGCGGTCGGCCCGGGGCGCGCGACGCCGGCGAGGTAGATCGGCGCGTTGGTGTGGATGAACGGCAGCGCCACGAACTCGGTGAAGCCTCCCGTGCGGTCCTGGACGCGGGCCAGGGTGCGGAAGTGACCCAGCCAGTGCGCCGGATTGTCGACGTGCCCGTACATCATCGTGCTGGACGAGCGGATGCCCAGCTCGTGCGCAGTAGTGATCACCTCGATCCAGGTGGACGTCGGCAGCTTGCCCTTCGTGAGCAGCCAGCGCACGTCGTCGTCGAGGATCTCGGCCGCCGTGCCCGGGATCGTGTCGAGCCCGGACTCCTTCGCCTTGGCCAGCCAGTCGCGGATGGACAGCCCGGTGCGCGAGGCGCCGTTGACGACCTCCATCGGGCTGAAGGCGTGCACGTGCATCTGCGGGAGACGGCGCTTCACCTCTGCGGCGATGTCGAAGTACGCGGTGCCGGGCAGGTCCGGGTGGATGCCGCCCTGCATGCAGACCTCGGTCGCGCCGAGCGCCCAGCCCTCCTCGGCACGCCGGCCGACGTCCTCGAGGCTGAGCGTGTACGCGTCCGCGTCGGTGCGCCGCTGCGCGAACGCACAGAACCGGCAGCCCGTGTAGCAGACGTTGGTGAAGTTGATGTTCCGGTTGACGATGTACGTGACCTCGTCGCCGACGGCGTCCCTGCGCAGGTCGTCGGCGAGCGCACAGATCGCGTCCAGCTCCGATCCGTCGGCGTGCAGCAGCGCGAGCGCGTCGGCGTCGCCGATCGTGAGGACGTCGCCCTGCTGCAGCGCCTGCTCGGCGTGGCGCAGCGCGGTCGCCACGTCCGCGTCGAAGCGTTGCGGCGCGGACGTGCGCGTCGCCTCGGAGCGGACCGCGTCCCAGTCGCCGTACACGCTGTCGAAGTCCTCGCGACGGTCGGACGTGCGACCGGTCGTGTCGATCTCGGTGTGCAGGTCGGTGCGCCCTGACGAGTGCACGGCGCGCCAGGCGTCGTCGGGCTCCTGCCAGGCAATCCCTTGCGGAGTAACACCTTCGCGCGCCAGGCCGGTCTGCGGATCGGCGAGCGCGGCGACGTGCGGGACTATGCGCGGGTCGAGCCACGGCTCGCCCGCGAGCACGTAGTCCGGGTAGACGGTCAGCCGCTCGACGAGCCGGAAACCGGCGTCGGCGCTCCGGGCCGCGAGTTCGTCGATCTGTGGCCACGGACGTTCCGGGTTGACGTGGTCGGGCGTCAGCGGGGAGACGCCGCCCCAGTCGTCGATGCCGGCGCGCAGCAGCAGCGCGTACTCCTCGCCGATCAGGTTCGGCGGCGCCTGGATGCGGACGGACGGCCCGAGCACCAGCCGCGTGACGGCGACCGTCGCGGCGAGGTCTTCGATCTCGGCGTCGGCCATGCGCGCCATCGCGGTGTCCGGCTTGGCGCGGAAGTTCTGCACGATCACTTCCTGAACGCCGTTGTAGGCGCGGGCGACCTTGCGGATCGCGAAGATCGAATCGACGCGTTCGGCGGGCGTCTCGCCGATCCCGATCAGGATGCCGGTGGTGAACGGGACGTTGCTGCGTCCGGCGTCCTCGAGCACGCGCAGCCGGACGGCCGGGTCCTTGTCGGGTGAGCCGAAGTGGGCGCCGTGCTTGTCCTCGAACAGCCGGCGCGACGTCGTCTCCAGCATCATGCCCATGCTCGGCGCGACCGGCTTGAGGCGCTGCAGTTCGGCCCAGCTCATCACGCCAGGGTTCAGGTGCGGCAGCAGGCCGGTGCGCTCCAGCACCATGATCGCCATCGCGCGCACGTAGGCGAGGGTGTCGTCGTAGCCGTGCGCGTCGAGCCATTCGCGCGCCTGCGGCCAGCGGTCCTCGGGACGGTCACCGAGCGTGAACAGCGCCTCCTTGCAACCCAGCGCAGCGCCCTGTTCGGCGATCGCCAGCACCTCGTCCGGCGAGAGGTACATGGACTCGAGCCGGTTCGGTGTCGTCGCGAACGTGCAGTAGTGGCAGCGGTCTCGGCACAGCCGGGTGAGCGGGATGAACACCTTGCGCGAATACGTGACCACGCCGAGACGCCCCGCCGCCTGCAACCCCTGGTCGCGCACCCGCGCGGCCGAACCGAGCAGGTCGTCCAGCTGTTCGCCGCGCGCGCCGAGCAGGATCTCGGCCTCGGTCGCGTCCAGCGCAACGCCGTCGCGGGCCCGGCGCAGTGCTCGCCGCATGCCAGCAGGAAATTCGGACGCAGAAGTCACCGTCTGCTCCCCTTGGTTGACCGGCGACTTCCGCACGGGCGACTGAACCGCTCCCGGCCGACCGGCGTGGACTTCCCACGCGGGCGTGCTCGGCCGGATGCGTCTACAACGCTACAGGGCGCGCAGCCGCGGCAGAATCTCCTCGCCATACAGGCGCAGGAACTTCTCCTGGTCCGGACCGGGGGCGTGGAACACCAGGTGATTGAACCCCAGGTCGAGATAGGTCTTGATGCGCTCGACGTGCTCGTCCGGGTCGTCGGACACGATGAAGCGCTTCGCGGTCTGCTCGACCGAGAGCTCGTCCGCCAGCCGCTGCATTTCGACCGGGTCTTCGACGCCCTGCTTCTGCTCCGGCGTCAGCCCGAGGGCGCCCCAGAAGTGGGTGGCCCGCATCGCCTCGTCGAGGTCATGGTCGAAGGACACCTTGACCTCGATCATCATCTCGATGTCAGCGATCGAACGACCGGCCTTCTCGGCCCCCTCCTTGACGGCCGGCAGCAGCGTGTCGGTGTAGAGGGATGCGTCCTTGCCGGACGTCGTGATGTAGCCGTCGCCGGCGCGCCCCGCGAACCGGGTCGCCGCGGGACCGGACGCGGCCAGCCACAACGGCACCGGCTGCTCGGGCAGGTCGTAGATGGTGGCGTTGTCGGTGCGGTAGTACTCGCCTTCGAAGCTGACCCGCTCGCCGGCCCACAGCTCGCGGATCAGCCGGACCGCCTCCCGGAAACGACCGAAGCGCTCCTTGCCGTCGGGCCACTCGATACCCAGCGGCACCTCGTTCATCGACTCGCCGCTGCCCATGCCGAGCACGACCCTGCCCGGGTACAGGCAGCCGAGGGTCGCGAACGCCTGCGCCACGATCGCCGGGTGATACCGGAACGTCGGCGTCAGCACGGACGTCCCGATCGTGACGCGCTCGGTCGACGCGCCCAGCGCGGCGAGCCAGCTCATCGCGAACGGAGCGTGCCCGCCGTCATGGCGCCACGGCTGCAGGTGATCGGACACGAACACCGAGTCGAAGCCGCACTCCTCGGCCAACACCCCGTACCGCAGCAACTCCTGCGGCGCGAACTGCTCGTTGGACGCCTTGTAGCCGTACTTAGCCGCGGCCATCGTGGATCTCCTTCCGACCCCTCGCAAGCTCGGGGTCGGTCGTCGATCCACCCGCAAGCTCGCTTCGCTCGCGCGGGCCGCGGCTCTTCGCGCGGATGGGAGCACCCCCGCGTGTAAGGGCGTAGCCCGCGGGGGAGCTCATCGCGTGCATGGTCACCTTGCCGTCCCGGTCACGATCAGCTCTACCTTCTGGAACTCCTTGATGCTGGAGTAGCCGCACTTGCCCATCACCCGGCGGACGGCGCCGAACAGGTTCCGCTCGCCGGACGGGTCGTCGGTGGGCCCGGCGATCACCTCGTCCAGGCTGGGACGCTCGCCCTCGTCGATCCCGCCGGCCAGATCGACGACCAGCGAACGCGGCACCCGTGGGTGCGCGGCGGTGGGGTCCCAGTAGCGGCCGCGGCCGGGCGAGCCCGCGGCCGCGGCGAGCGCCTCGCCGAGCATGACCGCGTCCGCGCCGCAGGCGAGCGCCTTGGCGATGTCACCGCCGGTGGCCAGGTCGCCGTACGCGACGAGGTGCACGTAGCGCCCGCCGGTCTCGTCCAGGTAGTCGCGCCGGGCGGCGGCCGCGTCCACCAGTGCCGTCGCCATCGGCACGTCGATGCCCAGTGCCGCGTGCGTCGTGGAGCCGAGATGCGCTCCGTAACCGATGATCACGCCGGCCGCACCGGTGCGCATCAGGTGCAGGGCGGTCTGGTAGTTGGTGACGCCGCCGACGAGCACGGGCACGTCCAGGTCGGCGATGAACGTCTTCAGGTTCAGGCCGGGCTCGCCACCGTCGGCCACGTGCTCTGCGGAGATCACGGTGCCCTGGATGACGAGCAGGTCGATCCCGGCCTCGAGCACGTGCGGGGCGAGCTCGAGCGTGTGCTGCGGCGAGAGGCGGACGGCTACGCGCACGCCCGCTGCGCGCAGCTCGCCGACGCGGCGACGCAGCAGCTCGGGCACGACCGGGGACGAGTAGACCCGCTGCAAGGCCGAGTTGCTGCCGTCGAGCTTGGCCAGTTCGGCGTCGGCGTCCTCGTACCGGGCCCACAGGCCCTCGCCGTCCAGAACTGCCAACCCGCCGAGCCGCTCGATCTCGACTGCCGTCGCCGGCGAGACGACCGCGTCGGACGGTGCGGCGACAAGCGGCAGGTCGAAGGTGTGCGCGTCGATCTGCCACGCGGTCGACACGACCGACGACCCGCGCGTGCGGCGAGTTGGCACGAGCGCGATCTCGTCGAGGTGGTAGCCACGGCGCGCGCTGCGGCCCAGCCCGATCTCCACGGTCTCCGGCATGGGGACGAGTCTGCCAGCGTGCGCGGTGAAGCTGGCGGCGGGCACCCGTGCGGCGGCGCCGGGACGTCCGGCGGCCCCGCTGCGACCAGGCCGGGCCGGCGGCGGCGCAGCTGCGCCCGGGCCGTCCGGCGGCCCCGCTGCTGCAGGCCGGGCCGGCGGCGGCCCGGGCGAAAGGTCCACCCGCAAACCTTTGCTCTGCTCACTCCAGGTGAGCGGGTGCGCACTCCAGGTGAGCAGAGCAAAGCTGTGAGCGCGTCCTCCCCCCGGGCTGCAGGGCTGGGCGAGTGACATCTCGGACCTTTGCTCTGCCCGGTGAGAGCGTGCAAATGCCCGGTGAGAGCGTGCAGAACGCTCTGCCCGGCGAGAACGTGCAAATGCCCGGTGAGAGCGTGCAGAACGCTCTGCCCGGTGGGAGCGTGCAAATGCCCGGTGAGAGCGTGCAGAGCAAAGGTCGTGCAGGGCATCCCCATGAAGCGCCCGGCCCGCCGGTCAACCGGCCCCGCACGGCGCGCCAATCCGCGCACCCGCCGGCCCTGGCCCGTGCGCGCACCCGCCAGCCACCGACCCGACGGCCCACCGGCCCACCGGCCTTGGCCGCCGACCTCGGCCGCCGACCCTGGCCGCCGGCGGCCGACGCGCGCGAACCCTCAGCGCAGCGTGTAGTTCGGCGCCTCGACGGTCATCTGAATGTCGTGCGGGTGCGACTCCTTGAGCGAGGCCTGCGTGATCCGCACGAAGCGCCCGCGCGAGGCCAGCTCCGGCACCGTCCGCGCACCGACATAGAACATCGACTGGCGCAGCCCGCCGACGAGCTGGTGCGCGACGGCCGCCAGCGGCCCCCGGTACGCGACCCGGCCCTCGATGCCTTCGGGCACCAACTGGTCGTCGCTGGTGACCTCGGCCTGGAAGTACCGGTCCTTGGAGTACGACTTCTTGCCGCGCGAACTCATCGCGCCCAGCGAACCCATCCCGCGATATGACTTGAACTGCTTGCCGTTGACGAAGATCAGCTCGCCGGGCGACTCCTCGCAGCCGGCCAGCAGCGAGCCCAGCATCACCGAGTCGGCACCGGCCACGATCGCCTTCGCGATGTCGCCCGAGTACTGCAGCCCACCGTCCGCGATCACGGGCACACCGGCCGGCTTGCACGCCAGCGACGCCTCGTACACGGCCGTCACCTGCGGCGCGCCGACCCCGGTGACGATGCGCGTCGTACAGATCGACCCCGGGCCCACGCCCACCTTCACCGCGTCGGAGCCGGCGTCGATGAACGCCTGCGCGCCCGCCCGCGTCGCGACGTTCCCGCCGATCACCTGGACGTGCCGCGTGGCCGGGTCGGACTTCAGCCGCGCCACCATGTCCAGAAGCATCCGCACGTGCCCGTGCGCGGTGTCGGCCACCAGCACGTCCACGCCGGCATCGACGAGCGTGGTGGCGCGCTCCCATGCGTCCCCGAAGTATCCGATCGCCGCGCCGACCATGAGCCGGCCGTGCGCGTCCTTCGTGGCATTGGGGAACTGCTCGGACTTGACGAAGTCCTTGACCGTGATCAGCCCCGCCAGCCGCCCGGACGGGTCCACCAGCGGCAGCCGCTCGAGCTTGTGCTGGCGCAGCAGCGCGGTCGCGTCCTCGTGCGAGATGCCGACCGGCCCGGTGATGAGCGGCATCGGCGTCATCACCTCGTTGACCTTGGTGGTCGCCCACTCGGCGACGGGGACGAAGCGCAGGTCACGGTTGGTGATGATGCCCAGCAGCTTCGTCTCGGCGTCCACGACCGGCAGCCCGGAGATGCGGTACTGGCCGCACACCTCGTCCAGCTGTTCGAGAGTGGCGTCCGGGCCGATGGTTACCGGGTTCGGGATCATGCCGGTCTGGGTCCGCTTCACCAGGTCCACCTGGTAGGCCTGGTCCTCGATCGACAGGTTGCGGTGCAGCACACCCAGCCCGCCCTGCCGGGCCATGGCGATCGCCATCCGCGACTCGGTCACGGTGTCCATCGCGGCCGACAGCAGCGGCATCGCGATGGAGATCTCGCGCGTGAGGCGCGTGGTCGTGTCGACCTCGGCGGGGACCACGTCGGTCTCACCCGGAAGCAGCAGAACGTCGTCGTAGGTCAGGCCGACTGCGGCGAACTTCTCGGGCAGGCTCGACAACGAATCGGACAACAGCTTCTCCTCGCCAACGCCGGTAACCGAAGTCTAGGCGTCAGTGCCTCCACCCCCGCAGGCCGGGACAAATGTCAGGGTTGAATCGGGGCTTAGCCCCATGGCGCAAGGCGTCGGCACTGATGGAGGCTGAAGCCATGACGCGACCGATGCCCACTACTCCGGCCCCCGAACTGGGCTGCCCCGCGGCGAGCGCGACCGATGTGGTCAAGCTCTACGGCAGCGGCGAGACAGCGGTGCGCGCGCTCGATCACGTCTCGGTCGAGCTGATGCGCGGCGAGTTCACCGCGATCATGGGGCCGTCCGGCTCGGGCAAGTCGACGCTCATGCACTGCCTGGCCGGACTGGACACCGTGACAGCGGGCAGCGTTCGCATCGGCGACGTCGAGCTGTCCGGGCTGTCGGACAAGCAGATGACGGCGCTGCGCCGCGACCGGATCGGGTTCGTGTTCCAGTCCTACAACCTGGTGCCGACCCTCACCGCGCTCGAGAACATCACGCTGCCCATCGACATCGCCGGCCGCAAGCCCGACCGCCTCTGGCTCGACACCGTCGTCATGACGCTCGGCCTGCGCGACCGGCTGTCGCACCGCCCGAGCGAGCTGTCCGGCGGGCAGCAGCAGCGCGTCGCCGTGGCACGGGCCCTCGCCAGCCAGCCGGAGATCGTCTTCGGTGACGAGCCGACCGGCAACCTGGACTCGCTGAGCAGCGGCGAGGTGCTCGGGATGCTGCGCCACTCCGTCGACGAGCTCGCGCAGACCGTGGTCATCGTGACGCACGATCCGCGCGCGGCCGCGTACGCCGACCGCGTGCTGTTCCTCGCGGACGGACGCATCGTGGACGAACTGCGCTCGCCGACCGCGGACACCGTGCTGGACTACATGAAGAAGCTGGAGTCGGTGTGACCACCACGCTGAAACCGGCGCAGGTTCCGGTGCGCCTGCCGCGCACGCCGGGCAACCCGCTGATCCGGGTCGGGTTCCGGAACCTCCGCGCCCACAAGGTGCGGCTGCTGCTCACGGTCATCTCGGTACTGCTCGGCACCGCGTTCGTGGCCGGCTCGTTCGTCTTCACCGACACGCTCAAGCACAGCTTCAACGCGATCTTCGCGACCGGCCTCAAGGGCATCGACACCCGCGTCGAACCGCAACACGACTACGACCCGGGCGTGCCGGCGAACCTGGTGGCGACGATCCGCAAGGTTCCGGGCGTGGCCAGAGTCAGCCCGCAGATCTCTCTGCCGGCCGTCGTCGTCGACAGCCACGGCAAGCGGCTGCAGACCGGCGGCGCACCGAGCGAGGCCGGCGGCTGGACCCCCGCCGCCGAGTCGATCACGCCGCCGCCCAGCTTCGTCGCGGGCGCCCCACCCGCAGGTCCGGACCAGGTCGTGATCAACCAGGGCGCCGCGAAGAAGGCGCACCTGTCGGTCGGGGACCACCTGCACGTCGTGCTCGCGAACGCCGGCACGGTGGACGTCCAACTGACCGGCATCTATCGCACGCCGAGCGACACCGGCGGCTACGTCGGCGTGCGCTTCACGCAGCAGGAAGCGAAGCGGCTGCTGACCGACGGCTCGCACGTGTCGCTGATCGACGTCGCCGCCGCGCCGGGCGTCTCGGAGCAGACGCTCACCGCCCGCATCAAGCAGGCCGTGCCCTCGGACCTCAAGGTGCGCACCGGCACGCAGGCACGTGACGACGCTACGCACGGCATCGCCAGCGCGCTCTCGTTCGTCAATTACATCCTGCTCGCGTTCGGGATCATCGGCCTGATCGTCGGGACGTTCATCATCTTCAACACGTTCTCGATGCTGATCGCGCAACGGCTGCGTGAACTGGCCCTGCTGCGCGCGATCGGCGCGGACCGCAAGCAGATCCGGCGCTCGGTCCTGCTCGAGGCGGGCCTCGTCGGGCTGATCGGCAGCCTGCTCGGGCTCGCCGGCGGCGTCGGCCTCGCCTACGGCCTGCACGCGCTGCTGGACGCGCTCGACCTGGGCCTGCCGTCCGGCGGTCTGGTGATCACGGCGCGGACGGTCATCGTGACCGTGCTGCTCGGGCTCGCCGCGACCCTCCTGGCCGCGTACGCGCCCGCCCGCCGCGCCGCGCAGACCGCACCGGTGGCGGCGATGCGCGCCGAGTTCGCGGCGACGACGGCGGCGGGCCTGCGCCGCCGAAGCCTGATCGGCCTCGGCGTCGGCGCCCTCGCACTCGTCGCCACGTTCGCCGGGCTGAACAGCTCGTCCGCGGGCACCGGCGCGTCCCTGGCCGGTCTCGGCCTGGCCGGCATGGTCGCGTCCGCGATGCTGCTCTCGCCGATACTCGCCCGGCTGCTGATCGTGCCGCTCGGCCGCCTGGTCGGCCGCCCGTTCGGCGCGGCCGGCCGACTGTCGCGCACCAACGCGGTGCGCAATCCCCGGCGGACGGCCGCGACCGCGTTCGCGCTCACGCTGGGCCTGGTCCTGGTCAGCGGCATCGCCGTGATCGGCGCGTCCATGAAGGCCAGCATCAACGCGGTCTTCGACAACAACGTGACCGCCGACTACATCCTCAGCTCGCAAACCGCCGTGGCCGTTCCCGAGCCCGCCGTCGACGCCGCGGCGAAGGTCCCCGGGGTCGGCTCGATCACCCGGCTCTACGGGATGAGCGCGACCGTCGACGGCAAGCACAAGCTCGGCATGGCGGTCGACGGCCCGCTGCCGTCCGTCCTGAAGCTCACCGGTACGACCGGCGCCACCACGCCGACCGGGCACGTCATGGTCGTGTCGAAGTCGACGTCCGAGAAGCCCGGCTGGGGTCTCGGCTCGAAGCACGTGCTGACCGCGCCGGGCGCCGCCCGGTCGATCACCGAGACGGTCGGCGGCGTGTTCGACAACAACCAGCTGCTCGACGGCTGGCTGGTGTCCGGGCAGGTGTACCGGGCGCTCACGCCGCGTACCGACCAGTTCGTGTTCGTCGCGCTCGTCAAGGCCGCACCCGGCGCGAACCTGGACGCCCTGCGCACCGGGCTCCAGGACGCGACGAACAGCTACTACGTCGTCGACGTGCAGGATCGCGACCAGTACGAGGGGCAGATTGCCAGCCAGGTGAACGGGCTGCTCGGCCTGCTGTACGGGTTGCTCGCGCTGGCGATCGTGATTGCGATCCTCGGCATCGTGAACACGCTCGCGCTGTCGGTGGTCGAGCGGCGCCGCGAGATCGGGATGCTGCGCGCCGTCGGCATGCAGCGCCGCCAGGTGCGCCGCACGATCTACCTCGAGTCGCTGCTCATCGCGGTGTTCGGCGCAGTGCTCGGGCTGGTCCTGGGCCTGGCGTACGGCTCGCTGTTCACGCACACCCTGCGCGACCAGGGACTGAACCGGCTGAGCATCCCGTGGGGCCAGGCGCTGACGTTCCTCGTCGTGGCCGGTGTCGTGGGCGTCCTGGCAGCGCTGTGGCCGGGAATCCGGGCCGCGCGGACCAGCCCGCTGCAAGCCATCAGCGAGCTCTGACACCCGTCTAGATGGCGCCCGAGTTGGCGCTACCGGGGGGTTCGGTCTTACCTTGGACGCGTGACTTATCGCGTGGGGACGCAATGAATCTCGACGAGGGGCCGCTCGACCCGTTTCTGGGCGACCCGCACGACCCGGCGGCGCTGCTGGATGACGCCGAGCCGCCGCAACCGCTGAGCGACGACGAGCGCGCCGACGTGCAGGCCGACCTGGCCGAGCTGGCCGACTTCCAGCGCACGCTCGGCCCCATCGGCGTGGACGGGATCATCGTCGAGTGCGCCGACTGCGGCGAGCAGCATTACTTCGCCTGGGAGCTGATGCGGGCCAACCTGCTCGCGTTGCTCGGCGAGGGCCGCACGCACGTCCACGAGCCGGCGTACTCGCCGAACCAGGACGCGTACGTGAGCTGGGACTACGCCCGCGGCTACACCGACGCGGTCGCCGCGCTCACCAAACGTCGCTGACCGACAGAACAGCTGAGGATCTCAGCAGTTTCGCGGCTATCGGTGCTCTAACGTCGCCGCGTGAACGAAGCGCCCCGAGCTGACCACCGCGAACTCGGGGTCAAGGTCAGCGTCGTGGTTCCGGTCTACAACCCGGGCCGCTACATCGAGCCGCTGATCGAGTCGCTCCTGGCCCAGACCCTGCCGGCCTCCGAGTTCGAGGCGATCTTCGTCGACGACGGCAGCACCGACGACACCCCCGCCCGGCTGGACGCGGTCGCCGCCGCGCACCCGCACCTGCGCGTGATCCACCAGCCCAACTCCGGCTGGCCGGGCAAGCCCCGCAACGTCGGGATGGACGCCGCCCGCGGGGAGTTCATCCACTTCGTCGACCACGACGACTACCTCGCGCCGGACGCGCTCGCCCGCCTCTACGACCGGGCGATCGACACCGGGGCCGACATCGTGCTCGGCAAGGTCGTCAGCGTGCAGCGCAAGACGCCGATGGACGCGTTCTGGCAACGCCGCGACCACGCCACGCTCGCGACGGACCCGCTCGAGTCCACGCTGACGCCGCACAAGCTGTTCCGCACGGCGATGCTGCGCGACGGCGACATCCGCTACCCCGAGGGCAAGGTCCGGCTCGAGGACAACCTGTTCGTGCTCAAGGCGTACTTCGCGGCCAGGAGCGTCGCCGTACTCGCGGACTCGCCGTGCTACTACTTCGTCAAGCGCAGCGACGCCGGCAACCATTCGTTCGAGCGGTTCGAGCCGGCCGGCTATTACGCCAACCTGCGCGAGGTGCTCGACGTGGTCGAGCAGAACACCGAGCCGGGCGAGTTGCGCGACCGCCTGCTGCGCCACTTCTACCTCGGCAAGATGCTCGGCCGGCTGCGCGAACCGAAGCTGCTGCGCTTCCCGGCGGACTACCGCGAGGAGCTGTTCACCGAAATCCGGACGCTCGCCCAGGAGCGGTTCCCCGACTCGGTCCCGGACGGCCTGGCCACCGTCGACCGGCTGCGCTCGGTGCTGCTGCGGCAGGGCCGGCTGCCGGACCTGGTGACGCTGGCCCGGCGCTGCGCTCAGGTGCGGCCGTGGACGGACGTCCGGCGCGTGGAGTGGTCCGGCGACGAGCTGTGCCTGGAGTTCGTGGTCCGGCTGGGCTTCGCGGACGGCACGCCGCTCGTGTTCGCGGCGGAGCGGGACGGTTTCCGGCTCGATCCGCGGCTCACGGACGGCATCGCCGGAGCTGACGCGGTCGGCTTCGTGAGCGCCGAGCGGATCGCCGACGAAGCGTGGCTGCGGCTGCTGGTGCACAACCCGAAGACGAAGGTCAGCTGGGAGGTGCCCTGTGCCGTCTCGGCGGAGCTCGAACCGGTTGACGAGGCAGCCGGCGACGGCGCTCGTACCGTTTCCTTCGTCGGCAAGGCGCGGCTCGACCTGAACACGGCCGCGTGCGGCGGACCCCTCGACCGCGGCACCTGGTCGGTGCGCACCACCGCGTCGCTGTGCGGGTTGCGGCGCAACACGCCACTCGGACCGGTATCGCGACCGGTTCCGCCTCGACGGGTTCTGGCACCATTGGGCAGGCTGACCCACGCACTTCTCACCGACTCGGACAACGTCAAGCTGTCGATCGAACCCGGAGACCAGATGAACCGTCACGACTTCCTCAGCGCCGTGCACGAACTCCTGGCGCCGCGCAGCTACGTCGAGATCGGCGTGAACAACGGGCTGGGCCTGGCGCGGGCGCGCACCCGGACCATCGGCGTCGACCCCGCGTTCCAGATCGACCGCGAACTGGCCTGCGACCTGAAGCTGGTCCGCGCGACCAGCGACGCCTTCTACGCCCGCGCGGACGCACTGAGCCACTTCCCCGAGGGCGTCGTCGACTTCACGTTCATCGACGGCATGCACCTGTTCGAGTTCGCCCTGCGCGACTTCATCAACGCCGAGCGCACCTCCACTCCCGCGAGCGTGATCATCTTCGACGACATGCTGCCGCGCAGCAGTGCAGAGGCCGCGCGCACGCGGCACACGAAGACCTGGGCGGGCGACGTCTGCTGGATGATCCCCGTCCTGGAGCGGTACCGCCCGGACCTCACCGTCGTCCCGCTGGACACGACGCCGACCGGGCTGCTGCTCGTCGCGGGCCTCGACCCGGGCAACACCGTGCTGAGCGAGCACTACGACGAGATCCTCGCCGAGTACGTCAAGGACGACCCGCAGCAGCTGCCGCCCGAGATCGAGTACCGCACCACCGCAGCCGATCCGGCGAAGGTTTTGGCCTCGTCCGTGTGGGCGGATCTGGTGGCCGCCCGCGACGGCGGCGGCACGCCGGCCAGCGTCGCGGAGCTGGCCGCGTTGCGCGGCAGCGCCAGCTACGTCTCCAACCCGCCCAACCCCGGGGTGTGGCCGCCCAAGCCGCAGGGCAAGACCAAGACCAAGCCGAAGGCGAAGCCAGCGCCGAGCGGGCCGCTCGTGCGGCAGGCGAAGCGAGCAGAGCACGTGATCGCCGTGGCGCGTGACCCGAAGCGGCGCGCCGCCGCCGCCCGCCGGCTGTGGAAGCGGATCCAGCACTCGACCCGGTGAGCCGGGCCGGCGCCGGACCGCCCGGCTAGCGCTTGAGCCCGCGCTCCACCCGGCGGCGGACGCGCTTCGCGACCACCTTCAGCAGGTCCGGCGTGCTGGCCTTGCGGATGACCTCGTCGTCGATCGTGGCCGGCAGGGTGGGCTTAGGCTGCGCCGGCTTGCCCGGCTGCCGGACCCCGAGGGCGTCGAGCAGCGGGCGCACTCCCGCGAGCGCCGCGATGTTCGTCGGTTTGCCGCGTCCGCCCCGGGCCGCGCCGAACAGGGCGAGCGCCCCGGTGTCGGACGGGACCTTCGGCAGCCGCATGAACACGTCCCGCGCGGCCCGCGCCTCCATGACACCGAGCGCCGCACGTGCCGCCGCGCCCGCGGGCAGCAGCGGAATGCCTGCTGAGTCGAACCGGGGCTTGGCGCCGCTGGTCGCGGCGAGCACGGCCAGGGCCGCTGCGAACCGGGTGCCCTCGCCGGGCTTGGAGCCGGCGCTCATCGCACCGAGCACGGCCAGCGCCGCGGCGTCGGCGGGGATCAGGATCGGGCCGCCTGCGTCCTCGTCGCCCTTGCGTGCGGAGACCTGCGCGAGCGAGTCGAGGTTGCCGATCACGCGCACGCCGGACGCCTTGATGCTCTCGACCGTCCGCGCGTCCGCCTCGGCGGCCCGCTCCACGGCCCAGTCCGGCATGGTCAGGCGCGCCTCGTCCGGCGCCGGTCGGCGGCCGGTCTTCATCTGCCGCACCACGCCGCGGCGGACGATGCGGGCGTGCGCCTCGGGCGTCCACGGCTCGGCCCAACCGTGCTTGTGGAAGCTCTCGTTGAGGAAGCGGACCAGCTCGATCTCGCCGCGGGCGAGCGAGCGGTTGGCCGCGTTGTCGCCGAGTTCGAGAACGCCTTCGGGCAGGCCGACGAGCGCCTCGAACGTGCGCAGCAGCATGGCCGGGTCGGACTCGTCGGCCACGACCACGGTCAGGTTCTCCGGACCGGCGGCCTCGGCCCAGCGGCGGACCAGCTCGCCGTGGGCGTGCCGGCGCCAGAACGACGGGGTCGGCTGGTCGTACGGCGGGCGGCGGAACATGCCGTCCAGCCACTCGGTGTACGGCACCCGCAACCCGTTCTGCACGTACTGCTGCCACTGCGACGGCGCGATCTTGGCCACCGAGCGCAGCGTGATGACGACATGCACCGGACCACCCGGGATCTCCGTGACCACCCGGCGCGCGGCGGCGTCGTCGGCGTAGCAGAGGAACTCGCTGCTGACGACGACCCGCTGCTCACCCGCGGCGCGCACCTCGTCGACGAGCTCGGTCCAGTCCTCGGGGCGCGGCGGGCGGTCGCCCTTCATGCCCCCGCCACCGGCCACAGCCAGGGCCGCCAGCAGCGGCTGCTCGCTCGGGCCGGTGTAGTGCACCCGGTGGCGCCGCAGCTCCTCACGGTTGACGTGGAACGCGTGCTGCACGCTCGTCGTCCCGGTCTTGTGCGGTCCGATGTGGACCAGGCGGCTCGCCGGGGGAAGCAGCAGGTCGGTCGGGTTCATGCAACTCGCTTCGGTCACGGGCAAAAGCCCTGCTCGCCGGACAGGTTACGGCAGGTCATTTCTCCTGCGTCAGGTTCCAGTAGCGCGGGGACCGCTTGCCGCCGGGCGGGGTCCGCTGGCCCGCGGGGAAGCGGTGGACCTGCGGCCGTTCCCAGGCGATGTCGCGCCGCACGACCCGGGCCGGCGCGCCGACCGCGACGCAGTTGTTCGGCAGGTCGGACGTGACGATGCTGCGGTAGCCGACAACGGTTCCTTCGCCGATCGTGACGCCGCCCATGACGACCGCCTGCTTGGCGAGCCAGACGTGTTCACCGATGTCGATCGACTCGGAGACGTTCACGCGCTCGCCCGACCGGACGTCGTAGATCGCGTGCGCGTCGTCGGTACGGATCTCGACGCCGTTGGCGAACATGACATCGTCCCCGATCCGGACGTTCGCCCCCTCGACCGCGGACACGAACACCGGACTCTGGCAGCCGACGTTCTCGCCGATCTGGATGCGGGAGTTGTGCCCGACGCGCAGGTTGAAGCGCATCCCGTTGCGCCCGGGGGCGGAGCCGCCGATCTCCACGACCCCGTTGTCGCCCCGGTACATCACCCGCAGGTTGATCACGGTGGCGTCCGCCGCCACGACCAGCCGGTTGCCGCGTCCGAAGAACTGGATGTCGATCTTCTTGGCGATCGGGGTGCCGCCGTAGACGATCTCGTTGCCGTCGCCGTCCTGGTACGGCTCGAGCGTGCCGAGCTGGGTCGGTCCCGGGTTCATCGGTCCAGCTCGCATCAGAGCAGCTCGGCCGCGCCGTCGGCGTCGACGCGCAGCGCCCGCTCGGTGCGGTGCAGCCGGCCCTCGCGGCGCGCGTAGATCACGTACTCGCCGGCCTCGAGATCGGCCTTGCCCTCCAGCCGCGCACCCTGCTCGCCGGTCACGATCCGCGCGTTGAGGCTGCCGGCGCTCGCGAGCTCGTCCAGGGCCGCGTCGAGCTCCGGCCCGGACACGCCGACCGGGATCTTCGTCTCGTCCAGGGCACAGATCGTGTCCACGTCGAGCTGCCCGGGTTCGGTGCTCTCGGCGACGACGGTGAGGTTCTCCAGCGGCGCCGAGAACGAGCCGATGTCACCGACCGGACCGGCCTGCGGCACCGCGTCGATCGCGAACGTCCGCAGCCGCAGGGCGAGGTCCAGCGACAGGCCCTTGAACTTGTTCGAGTACGCGACGGCGGGACGGTTCGCGCGCAGCACCGGGGACGGCAGCTCATCGAACAGCAGCGGACCGCGCCGGTCCATGCCGAGCCAGTCCGTCTTGGCCCGCACGTCCCACACCGTCTCCTCCAGCGGCCGGCCGAACGCGGCGGTGTCGAACTCGATCCGGCACCGGCCGCGCTGCAGCAGCGCCAGCGCACCGTGCTCGTCGGTGCCGAACTCGGCCGGCTCGGTGTCGTGGGTCAGCGTCCAGGTCACGTACTCCGGGCGGGAACGCACGGCCAGCTGCGCCAGCATGCTCGGCGCGTCGTCGGTGACGTCGATCAGTTCGGCCGGCAGCGCGGTCTCCAGGTCGGCACCGAGCGCGCGCACGACGCGGCCGTTCTCGCGGCGGAACGCGGGGACGGCCGGGTCCTGCGGGCCCCAGCGGGTGAGCGTGTCGAAGCTCAGCCCGCCGGCGTCCCAGCGCACCGCGTCGGTGCGGATCGTGCCGGTGAGCGCGAGCTCGGCCCGGCGCAGCGCCTGGATGCGATCCATCCGGCCGGACCGGATCAGGTGCAGCATCGCCCGCTGGCGCTTCGGCAGCATCGCGTAGATCGAGTCCGAGGTGTAGCGGCTGAGCAGTCGCTGCGCGCGCTTCATGCCCCGCGCGCGTGTCGGCAGGTCGGCGTTCTCCAGGTCGTTGACCAGCAGCACGCAGCGGTGGATCACCCGGTAGGCCAGCTCCCAGGCGAGCACCGTGTCGCGCGCCGGCCGGAACTCCGGCGTGTCCAGCGTGCGCGTGATGAACGCCAGGACGTCCTCGAGCCGCTCCCAGAACTCGATCCGGGTGTGGTCGAAGGTGTGCGAGCTGTTCTGCTCGCTGGCGTGCCAGAGGTAGACCGGCGTGTCGGCGAGGACGGACACCACCTTGGCGTGCCGGTACGCGGCGACGTTGATGAACACGTCCTCCCACAGCACGCGGCCACCCTCGGGGAAGCGGATGCCGTGATCGAGGAACAGGGCGCGGCGGTAGAGCTTGTGCGGCATCATCGGCTGCAGCCGGTCGATGCCCGAACCGCCCGCGTCCACCACGTTGCCGAGGTTGCCGTCCGCGAGCGCGGCCGTGCTCCACCACACGTCGTCGGACTTCTGCTCCTTGAACGCCAGCACGTCCGCGCCGTTCTGGGCCGCGAACTCGTACGCGCGCCGCAGCCCGTCCGGGTAGAGCGAATCGTCGTGGTCCATGAACAGCAGGTACTCGCCGGTGGCGTGCTCGATGCCCACGTTGCGCGGACGGCTGGGCCAGCCCGAGTGCTCTATCGAGAACGCGAGCGTGTTCGGCCGGGCGGCGGCGAGCTCCTGCAGCCGCGCGAAGGTGTCGTCGGGCGAGCCGTCGTCGACGAAGATGACCTCGACGTCCTCGACCGGCATGGTCTGGACGGCCAGCGAGTCGAGCACGCGCGAGAGGGCGTCACCGGGGCTGTAGACCGGCACGATCACGCTCACCTTGGGTGACGAACTGGGCGAACTCACCCCGCGAGGGTACCGGCTCGGCTCGGGCGGTCAGCGTCGTGGACGGCCCGCGGCGTAGGCTCCCGATCCGTGTCCGACGACCGATCCACAGGCCAGGACGAGACGCCGGTGCGCGCTCTCGGAGCCGTTGACGACGCCGGGTACGTCCTGCTTCGGGACGTCGGTTCGACCTACAGCGACGGCGCCGAGGAGACCGTGCTGCAGCTGATGCGCACCTGCTCGGACCTGCGCTCGGACAGCGACGAACTGATCGGGCACGCCAAGGGCTGGGCCCAGCGCTACCACCTCGATCCGACCCGGGCGAACGTGGTGCGGTCGCTGGAGCTGCCCGCGTCGGCGAAGGTGCTCGAGGTCGGGGCCGGCTGCGGCGCGATCACCCGCTACCTCGGCGAGACCTGCGCGGTGGTCGACGCGCTGGAGCCGGTGCCGGCACGGGCTGCGGCCGCGGCGGCGCGGACGGCGGAGCTGCCCGGCGTGCGCGTGTTCGTCGGCGAGATCGCGGACGTACCGGCCGAGCCCGTCTACGACCTGGTGATCGTGGTCGGCGTGCTGGAGTACGTCGGAGCCGGAACCGCGGATCTCGCGCCCTACCAAGGGTTTCTGCGCGAGATCGCGTCCCGGCTCGCGCCCGGCGGCGCGCTGGTGCTGGCGATCGAGAACAAGCTGGGCGCCAAGTACGTCGTCGGCGCGCCCGAGGACCACACCGGCAAGGCGTTCGACTCGATCGAGTCGTACCCGGGCGGCGGCAAGGCGCGCACGTTCGACCGCCGCGCGCTCGAGTCGCTGCTGCGCGATGCCGCGCTGGACCCGCGCACGCTGGGCGCGTTCCCCGACTACAAGCTGACCCGGACGGTGGTCGGCGACTTCCCGGACGAGCTCGGCGACGACGCCCGCTCGCTGCTGCACCGCATCCCACGCTTCCCGAGCCCGGACTGGACCCGCCCGCGCCCGCGGCTGGCCGACGAGCAGCGGGTGTGGCGCACCCTGGTCGAGGCGGGGCTTGGCGCCGAGTTCGTGAACTCGTTCGTCGTGATCGCGGGCAAGCCCGCTGGCGGCGGCGCCGCCAGCGAAATCGCGAGCGCGCTGTGGCCGGCACAGCGCAGCGCGGTCTTCTACTCGGACAACCGGCTGGCGCCGCTCACCGCGCGGACCGTCGTCGAGCAGCAGGACGGCCAGCTGGTCTTCCGCCGGGCCCGGCTCGCGCCCGATCGCCCGATGGACGGCCCGGTGCAGGTGCGCTCGAGCACCACGCCGTTCCGGCGCGGAACGGACCTGCCGCACGTGATCGCGGCTGTCGGCATCGACGGCGCCGGGCCGTACCTGCGCCAGTGGCTCGAGCTGCTGGACGCGGCGCTGGCGCGCGGCGACGACAGCGCGCTGGACATCGTCCCGCACAACCTGGTGGTTGCCGCCGACGGCGCCCTGCACCCGATCGACGAGGAGCTGGTCGTGCCCGGCCGGACCCGCGAGCAGATCGTCCGGCGCGGGATCTACCTGCTGGCCAAGGAGGCCACGTCCGCGTCGCCGATGTCGCGATGGGCGCCCCACTCGACCGTCGGCGAGGTGATGGTGGCGCTCGGTGTGCTGGTCGGGCTGCCCGCGGACGGCTCGTGGCT
>DASTXN010000072.1:0-14725 GCA_035765515.1 Jatrophihabitantaceae bacterium
GCCGCACCGCCCGAGGCCGCCGGGTTCGGATCGTCCACCGCGTAGATCACCTTGGCCACGCCCGCGTCCAGCAGTGCCTGGGTGCAGGGGCCGGTGCGGCCGGTGTGCGCGCACGGTTCGAGCGTGACCACGGCTGTTCCGCCCCGCGCGTTGGCACCGGCGGCGGCGAGCGCGACGACCTCGGCGTGCGGCCCGCCGACGGGCGCGGTGGCCCCCTCGCCGGCCAACGTTCCGTCCGCCGCGAGGATCACTGCTCCGACCGGCGGGTTCGGGCTCGTGCTGCCACGCACGGTCTTGCCCAGCGCGAGCGCGCGGCGCATCGCTCCCCGCTCGGCGTCACTGAGCTGCACGACTTCGCCCCCTCAGCCCAGCCTGTGACCGGGCCACTACCCGGCCATCGCGTGGCGCGCGCGGTGCCGCAGCGCCTCGACCGCACGCGCCGGGTCGGCGGCACCGTAGACGGCCGAGCCGGCGACGAACACATCCGCCCCCGCCTCGGCCGCGGCGCTGATCGTGTGCTCGTCGACGCCACCGTCCACCTCGACGAACAGCCGCAGGTGACCGGCGCTGACCTGCTGGCGCGCGAGCCGCACCTTCGGCAGCACCTCGGCCATGAACGCCTGCCCGCCGAACCCGGGTTCGACGGTCATCACCAGCAGGGTGTCGAACTCGCGCAGCACGTCCAGGTACGGCTCCAACGGAGTCCCCGGCTTGACCGACAGGCCCGCGAGCGCGCCGTTTGAGCGGATCGCCCG
This sequence comes from Jatrophihabitantaceae bacterium, assembly GCA_035765515.1. Lineage (GTDB taxonomy): Bacteria > Actinomycetota > Actinomycetes > Mycobacteriales > Jatrophihabitantaceae > DASRSS01. The sequence goes on from DASTXN010000072.1 coordinate 756, forward strand.
CGCGGTCTGCACCGGATCGGCCGCGGCCTCGACATGGAAGGTCACGTTCGCCGCGCCCGCCTCGGCGTAACCCGGCGCCCAGCGGTCCGGGTCCTCGATCATCAGGTGGCAGTCCAGTGGCAGCGCGGTCGCCTTGCGCAGGCTCTGCACGACCGGCAGCCCGAGCGTCAGGTTCGGGACGAAGTGGGCGTCCATCACGTCGACGTGCAGCCAGTCGGCGTTGTCGACGGCGTCGGCCTCGTCGGCGAGGCGCGCGAAGTCGGCCGACAGGATGCTCGGCGCGATCATCGGCTCGGGACGGTTCGGACGGCTCACCGGCTGCTCACGAGCCGAATTCTATGTCCGGAGCCCGCCTTCCCCGTGATCAACAGTCAGTTCCGGCCGCCAGGGCGACCAGAACCTGCTGTTGATCAACGTCAGGAGCAGGAGGGAACAGGCCCGGCCACCATGGAAGCGCCCCAGCTCTCGATCTGCGGAGATCCCGGCGGCATCGTGGACAGGCCACCCGAGCCGACCGGCGCCATCGTCACGGTGAGCACGAACGTCGCACCCCGCGGAAACAGCTTGGGTCGGACGAGGAAGCCACCGTCCACGGAGCCCGGAGACTCCCACTGCACCGCCTTTTCGCTGTAGCCCCTAACCCGCCCCGGCGGACACGTCGAATCGGAGTCCGTTCGGACGCGAACCCGGACGTGTGCGTGGGCGTTGTCCAGCGCCGTCTGCAGCGCAGCCGGGTCGGACAACTCGTCCCAGTGCACCGACACACGGACAGCTCCGCCGGCCTCGACGGTCACCGCGAAGGCCGCACTCGACGTCCCTGCCCCGTTGTTCCAGGGCAGCGGGGCGGCGAGTGCGACCGTGGCGGCTGCACCGGCGAGCACGCCACCGATCGCGATGCGCCGCGCCGACCGGTATCCGCCGACGCGGTGCGCGGTGCCCGCGCGCCGGGGCGGCGTAGCGACGATGCGCGCAAGCAGCGCCTGAGCCCGCTGTGCGGACGCGTCCGGGTCCAGATTGCGAGCCGGATCTGCGTCGCGAAGCAGTGAATCGATCACGGTCGGCCTCCTTCGGGTTCGAGTTGGGAGTGCGCGTCTGAGTCAGCCAAGAGCAGCTCCAGACGTCGACGGGCGCGATGCAGCCGGACCTTGTAGGCCGATTCACTGCACCCGAGCACGGATGCGGCGTCAGCAGTGGGCAATTGTTCCCAGGCCGACAGGCGCAGCACCTCGCGGTCACGTTCGCTCAAGCTGTCCAAGGCCGCCCGGACGCGCAGCGACTCGGTCAGCGGTTCGGCGTGATCGGCGACGGCGCCCTCCTGCTGTGCGGCCAGCCGCTCGTCCAGCCGCACCGCTCGGGACCGGCGACGCACCTCGTTGGCGACGACACGCCGCGCAGTCGCGTACAGCCAGGGCAACGCGTTGTCCGGGATCTGGTCGAGCCGCCGCCACGCCACCGTGAAGGTCTCGGCGACGACCTCACTGGACGCGTCCTGTCCGATCCTGCGCACCGCGTAGCGAACGACCGCGCCGTAGTGGGTACGGAACAGCGCCTCGAATCGTTCGCGGTCACCGTCCATGCTGTGATCTTGTCCGGCACCGGTCGGTTGGTTAGACCTTGCGGAGCAGGGCGCAGAACATTGCGTCGGTGCCGTGACGGTGCGGCCACAGCTGGACGGTCGGCCCGGGGCCGAGCGCGTCCACTCCCGGGAACGTCGCGCGCGCGTCCAGCAGCTCGACACCGCTGGCGCTCGCGACGACCGCCGTCGTCTCGGCCGGGTGCGGGGAACAGGTCACGTACGCGACCACGCCACCTGGACGGACCAGGCGCAGGGCCGTCGCCAGCAGTTCGGCCTGCAGCGCGGCCAGCTCGGGCACGTCCTCCGGCCGCCGCCGCCAGCGCGCCTCCGGGCGGCGCCGCAGCGCACCCAGACCGGTGCAGGGCGCGTCCAGCAGGACGCGGTCGTAACCCCCGTCGATCTCCGGCATCGCCCGCGCGTCACCGACGCGGATCTGCACATCCCACGGCGCCGTCGCCTTGCCCACCAAGTCGGCGCGATGCGGATGCAGCTCGTTCGCCGTCACCCGCGCCCCGCGCTCGACGGCGAGCGCGGCGAGCAGCGCGGTCTTGCCGCCCGGCCCGGCGCACAGGTCCAGCCAGCGCTCGTCGCGACCGGACAGCGGAGCAGCAGCAATCGCGAGCGCGCAGAGCTGGCTGCCCTCGTCCTGCACACCGGCGCGGCGCTCGCGCACGGCAGCCACCGCCGCCGGGTCGCCGCCGTTCATCCGCACCGCATAGGGCGAGTACGGGCCGGCCGCTCCCCCGCTCGCGACGAGCAGTTCCTCGCGCGCGATGCGGCCGGGCCAGGCGACCAGGTGTGTCTGGGGCCGCTCGTCGTCGGCCTGCAGCGCCGCCCCGGTCTCGTCCAGGGGGCCGGTCGGGTCCTCGCCGAGGGCGTCGGCGAACGCGGCCGCGACCCACTCCGGATGCGCGGAGCGCAGAGCGAGTGTGCGCAACGGGGACGCCCCAGCGGCCAGCCGGTCCGTCCAGCCCTGCCAGTCGTCGACCGCGATCTTGCGCAGCACGGCGTTCAGGAATCCGGCGGCGCGACCGTTGTCGGTGGCTCGGGCGAGGTCGACCGTCGTCGCCACGGCCGCGTGCCGCGGGATGCGGGTGCGCAGCAGTTGGTACGTCCCCAGACGAAGCAGGTCGAGCACGGCCGGCTCGACGTCGGTCAGCGGTCGATCGACGCAGCCGGCGATCACCTCATCCAAAGTCCCGGTGGCGCGGACGGTGCCGTAGCCGAGTTCGGTGGCCAGGGCGGCGTCCCGGCCACCGAGGTTGTGCTCGGCCAGCAGTGCGGGCAGCGCCAGGTTGGCGTAGGCGTCCTCGACCGAGACAGCGCGCAGCAGCTGGTACGCGGCGAGCCGGGCGTGATCGACGGGGGCCGGGCGGCGCGGCTGGGCCGGCCGACCACGTCGTGGCGGCCCGGTGCGGCGGGGCGGGCGGTCAGCCAAGGAGCTCACCGGATTGCAGGCGCGCGCCTCGCGCCCAGTCGGCGGCGGGCATCGGCCGCTTGCCGGCAGGCCGCACCTCGCCGAGGCGGACGTCGGCGGTGCCGGTTCCCACGAACACGGCGGCCTTCTCGACCCGCAGCTCCCCGGGCGCCAGCGTGGACGCCTCGGTCGGCTGTACCGGGCCGAGCTTGAGCCGATCGCCCCGGGCCGTCGTCCACGCGCCGGGAGCGGGCGTGCAGGCTCGGACCAGCCGGTCGATGTGCCGGGCCGGTGCGGACCAGTCGACCTGCGCGTCCGCGACCTCGATCTTGCCCGCGATCGATACCCCTTCGGACGGCTGCGGAACGGGCACCAGGGAACCGTCGGCGATGCCGTCCATCGTCGCCAGGAGCAGCCCCGCGCCGCTGTGGGCGAGCCGCACGAGCAGGTCGCCGGCCGTGTCGTTCGGACGGATCGACTCGGTCACCACGCCGAACACCGGGCCGGTGTCCAGGCCCGCTTCGATCAGGAAGGTGGACGCGCCGGTGACGTCGTCGCCGCGCAGCAGCGCGTGCTGCACGGGGGCCGCGCCACGCCAGGCGGGCAGCAGCGAGAAGTGCAGGTTCACCCAGCCGTGCTTGGGGACCGCCAGTGCCGCCGGTGGCAGCAACGCGCCGTACGCCACGACCGGGCAGCAGTCCGGTTCGAGACCGGCCAGCTCGGCGAGAAACTCCGGCTCGCTCGGACGCCGCGGCGTCAGCACCGGTAGCCCGGCTTCGGCGGCGAGCTCGGCGACCGGCGAGACGACCTCGTGCCGTCCCCGCCCCGCGCGGGCCGCGGGCCGCGTCACGACGGCGACCACCTCGTGCCGCGGCGAGTCGAGCAGCGCGCGCAGCGACGGGACGGCCGCGGCCGGCGTCCCGGCGAAGACCAGCCTCACAGGGCGAGCCCGCGGGTCGGGTGCGGGCTCACCTTGACGGTCGGGGCCGACAGCCCGGACCACTCCGCGTCGCGGATCGCCCGCATCGCCGCCTTGCGGGTCGGGGCATCGAGCCGGTCGATGAACAGCACGCCGTCCAGGTGGTCGGTCTCGTGCTGGATGCAGCGCGCCAGCAGCGCCGTGCCCTCGACCGTGACCGGGTCGCCGTACATGTTCTGACCGTGCGCGACGACGTTCGCGCGCCGCTTGCAGTCCCAGCTCAGCCCGGGGATCGACAGGCAGCCCTCAGACCCGTCCTGCTCCTCGTCGTTCGGGAAGTGCAGCACCGGATTGATCAGGTGCCCGGCCTGCTCGTCGTCGACGTGATAGGTGAACACGCGCAGCCCCACGCCGATCTGCGGCGCCGCGAGTCCGGAGCCGGGTGCGTCCAGCATCGTCTCGGTCAGGTCGGCGACAAGCGTGCGCAGCTGCTTGTCGAAATCGGTGACGACGTCGGCGGGCGTGCGCAGGACGGGGTCACCGAAGAGCCGGATCGGTTGCACGGTCATGCGGCCAGCTTACGAAAGGCCCGCGCGCGGACGGCTCCCGGTATTTAGTTAGAGTGGCTAACGAACGAAAGGACTTGGGGTGCACCATTCCGAAGCGCACGACCGCAGGGTCGCACTGTCGGTGACGACCGTCGGCATCCTGGCCGCCACGCTGAACTCGTCGATCCTGTTGATCTCGCTCCCGGCGATCTTCACCGGCCTCGGCCTCGATCCGCTGGCGCCGGCCAACATCTCGTACCTGCTCTGGATGCTGATGGGCTACCTGCTCGTCACGGCGGTGCTGGTCGTGACGTTCGGACGCCTTGGCGACCAGTACGGGCGGGCCAAGCTGTTCAACCTGGGCTTCCTGATCTTCACCGTGGCATCCGTCGGTTGTGCGCTGATCCCCAACAGCGGCGCGGCCGGCGCACTGGAGTTGATCGCGCTGCGCGTCGTTCAGGGCGTCGGTGGCGCGATGCTGACGGCGAACTCGACCGCGATCATCACCGACGCGTTCCCCGCCGACCGCCGCGGCTTCGCGCTCGGCGTGAACCAGGTCGCCGCGCTGGCCGGGTCGTTCGCCGGGCTGGTCGTCGGCGGCGTGCTGTCCGAGTGGCATTGGCGTGCGGTGTTCTGGGTGAGCGTCCCGGTGGGCGTGTGGGGTACCTGGATGGGTTACCGGACACTGCACGACAAGCCGCGCGACCGCGCCAAGCGGGTGGTGGTCGACTGGTGGGGCAACCTCACCTTCGGGCTCGGCCTGACCGCGCTGCTGATCGCGATCACGTACGGGCTGCAGCCGTACGGCGCGCACACGATGGGCTGGACGGCGCCGCTCGTGCTCGTCACCGGCATCGGCGGCATCGCGCTGCTGATCGCGTTCGGTTTCGTGGAGAACCGCGTCCAGGACCCGATGATCAACCTGCGGCTGTTCAAGATCCGCGCCTTCGCCGCCGGGCAGGCGGTCAACCTGCTCGCGGCGATGTCGCGCGGTGGCCTGCAGTTCATGCTGATCATCTGGCTGCAGGGCATCTGGCTGCCGCTGCACGGCTACAAGTTCGCGGACACCCCGCTGTGGGCCGGCATCTACATGCTGCCGATGACGGTCGGCTTCCTGGTCGCCGGTCCGGCATCCGGTGCGATCTCCGACCGGTTCGGGGCGCGCGCCTTCGCAACCGGCGGGCTGCTGCTCACCGCGGCAACGTTCGTCGGGCTGATCGCACTGCCCGCCGATTTCAACTACGTGCAGTTCGCCGGGCTGCTCGCGTTCAACGGCATCGGCATGGGCCTGATGGCGGCACCCAACACGGCCGCGATCATGAACGCCGTGCCGGGTTCACAGCGCGGCGCGGCATCCGGCGTCCGCGCAACCGGCATGAACGCCGGCATGGTGCTGTCGATGGGCGGCTTCTTCACCCTGATGGCGGTCGGGCTGGCCAGCCGACTGCCCGCCGCGCTGTTCAACGGCCTCACCGGCGCAGGCGTTCCGGCCGCGCCGGCCACCACCGCCTCGCACGCCTCCCCGGTCGGCCTGCTGTTCGCCGCCTTCCTGGGCGACAACCCGATCAAGGCGCTGGTGCCCGACCCGGGTCCGGCTGCCGACACCGGCCGCATCTACGGCCAGCAGTTCTTCCCGCGGCTGATCTCCGAGCCGTTCATGGACGGCCTGCTGATCGCGTTCGGCGCGTCCATCGTCATGCTGCTGATCGCGGCCGCCGCGTCCATGCTGCGCGGCGAGCGGTACGTGCACGAGGAGCCCGAACCGGTGCCGACTGGCGAGCTCGGGATGGACGAGCTAGGTACGGCTGCGGGTCCGGCGATCGCGGTGGAGCCAGCCTGAGCGCAGCGCCGCCGCAACCGCCCCGAGCTGCGAGGACGTGTCGAGCTTGCAGAGCACGCCACGCACATGGGTGCGGACCGTCGCGTCCGAGACGACCCAGTCGTCGGCCATGTCTCGCACGGACCGGCCCTCGACGAGAGCCTCGAGCACCTCGCGCTCGCGATCGGTGAGCCGCTCGAAGGGCTCGAACGCGCGCTCCTGCTCGGCGCGCACCTGCGCGAGCTCGCGCAGCATCCGCCGCCGCTCCTGGTCGTCGATCACGGGCCGGCCGTCCAACGCGTCGCACGCCCGGGCCAGTAGCGGCTCGAAGCCGGACTCTTTGCGTTCGAAGCCGACCGCGCCGCGCTCGAGCGCGGTGGCGATCCGCATCGGGTCGGCGGTCCCGGTGACCACGAGCACCCGCACGCCGGCGGCGACCAACGGGACGAGCACGTCATTGCCGTCGAGTTCGGCACCGAGGTCGAGGTCGAGCAGCACCAGGTCCGGACCGGCGGCGAGGATCCGCTCGGCCAGCTCCGGCGTGTCGCACGGCACGATCACCGCCTCGATGGCCCGCCTGTGCAGTGCGGTCTGCAGGGTCTCCGCAAGCAGCGTGTGGTCCTCGACGATGACGACGGTAGGCACGGGTGATCAGCTCGCGTTCGCACGCAGCGGGCCGACCGGCTGCACGCGAGCGGCGGGCAGGCTGAGGACGACGCACGTCCCATCGAGGCCGCCACGCCCCTCGATCCGCAGGGATCCGCCCTGCTCGGCCATCGCCACCGCCGAGCTGTAGAGACCGATACCGGTTCCCGCGGCGGCGGTCCGGCTCAGCCGCTCGCCCCGGTGCAGCACCGCGTTCCGCTCCTCGGCCGGGATGCCCGGACCGCAGTCCTCGACGCAGATGCGCACGCTCGCACCCGCCGACGCTGCGCGCACCACGACGGGCGAGCCCGCGGCGTACTTGGCAGCGTTGGACAGCAGGTTGGCGAGCACCGTCGCCGTCGCCGTCGGACGGCCGTACGCGCGCAGACCGCGCAGCTCGGCGTCGATGCGCATGCCGGTGGCACGGTAGGCGACGAGCACCGGCTCGAACGCGGCCAGCAAACCGAACTCGCGCGGCGCCTCGTCCGACTCCGGGTCGAGCAGGCTGGTCAGCCGTCGCGCTTCGGCGGTCACCACGCGCCGCAACTGAGCCGCCGACTCATCGTCCTCGCCCGCGTCGGAGGGGACGGCGAACAGGTGGGTGGCCCCGAGCACGCCGAGCATCGCGGTGCGAGCCTCGTGCAGCCGCTCACGCTGTTCCTCCTCCAGCGCGGCGATCCTGCGCCGGGACGCCCCGAGATCGTCGGCCAGCTGCAGGATCCGGCTGCCATGGGCCACGTAGGTCTCGCGCAAGGCATCCGCCGCCGAGGCGAGCGCGATCGCCGTCGCCACAACACAGCACAGGACCGTCGCCGAATCGACGGCCAGCCAGACCGCCCTAGGCCCGTCCGGGACAGCGGACAGCGCTACCGCCAGCAGCGGGACGCTCACCGCGGCGGCCACGACCAGTTTTCGCTCGGGCACCCGGCGGGAGACTGCTGGCCGGGTGCCGGCCAGGTGGACCGCAAGCGCCGGAGCCAGCAGCACGAGCCGCAGCGCAGGGCCCGGCAGTGCGCAGGCCGTGAGCAACGCGGCAGCGGCGACAACAAGGGTCGCCGCCCGCCAGGACGCCGGCGCCGCGCCGGTGAGGCGCGCCCGCGCGACCTGCAGCACGGCTGCGGCCAGCGCCAGGGCGCCGGCCAGCGCGAAGCCGAAGCTCAGCCAGGTCACCCTTGAACGCTAATCCCACCTGCGACTGGCGTCAAATCAGCGTTAAGTTTTGTGGGGAGGTCGCGCGGCGGCCGCGATCGCCAGGAGCACTGTTTGCTCCTAGGGCGCACCCCGGCCAGTCCCGGAAAGCCGGGGTGCGCGCCCGATCACGCTTTGGAACAACAGGCGAGGTCGTCGCCCCCCGGCGTCCGACGCCTCGCCGCTGTCGCTTCGCATCCCCCGCGCAGGTACCCCCCAAACCCACGCCGGGTCCGCGAACCGCGGCCGCCGCGCTGGATTAAGCGTGCCCTGGCGCACCACCCGCGCGCCTCCACAAAATTGATGAACCTGTTAGCTCCGCGTCAGGCCAGCTCGCGCGGATCCAGGACGATCTTGACCGGATCGGGCGCCTTGCGGGCCGAACGGGACGCGGCGCCGACCTTCAGTGCGGCAGCCAGCCGTGCTCCCGCGGCGCGCGGCACCCGCAGCAGTGCCCGCTCGCTCTCCTCGCCGGCCGCCGACCGGGTCGGGATCGTGCCGAGCAACTCGGTGCCTTCGGGCAGCTGGGCCAGTTCCAGCAGCTCGCGCACGGCGTCCGGGCGCCCGGACACGGCAGCCAGGCGGGCGCTCGGGGGGAAGCGGAGCTCGGCCCGCTCCCCGAGCTCGCGGGCGGCCGCCCCGGCGGGGTCCCAGCGAACCAGCGCCTGGACGGCCGGTATCGCGGCGTCCGCGCCGATCACGACGCGGCCGTCGGACCGCACCAGCGCCGCCGCGTTCACCCAGCGCCGCACCGTCTCCTCCGCCGCGCGCAGGTCCGGGCGCGACAGCAGCGCCCACCCGTCCAGCAGCAGCGCGGCGCCGTAGCCCTCGGGGGCCACCGGCTCCGCGCCCGGCGTCGCGATCACCAGCGCGGGCCCGGCGGGCACCGCGTCCAGTACCTGGCTACCCCCGCTGGTGCGCACTGTGACGCCGGGGAACGCGCGCCCCAGCTCCTCGGCCGTGCGGGCCGAGCCCACGACCACGGCCCGCATCCGGCGCCCGCCACAGGTCGGGCACGTCCAGTCCCCGGCGGGACGGGCACACCAGCGGCAGGTGGCGACCGCGTCCGGCCCCGGCGCGCCGAGCGGCCCGGCGCACGCCGGGCACCGGGCCGGCGTGCGGTCGCGAGCACAGGCCAGCGCCGGGACGTACCCCCGCCGCGGCACCTGGACGAGCACCGGGTGCCCGGCGGCCAGCGAGTCGCGGGCCGTCCGCCAGGCCAGCGACGGCAGCCGGGCGGCGGCCGCGGCCGGGTCCCGGGCCAGCTCCATGTCGTCGCCCGTCGCCGCGGCGCGCGGTGCGGCAGCACGCACCCGGGTCCGGTCGGCCGAGATCTCGTGCGCCCAGCCGGACTCGACCAGTTGCTGGGCCTCGGCCGTCCGCGCGTGAGCGCCCAGCAGCAGCGCCGCTCCGCACAGCGACGAGCGCAGGACGAGCACGTCGCGCGCGTGGGCGTACGGGGCACGCGGTTCGTCGTACAGGTCGTCGCCGTCGTCCCACATCGCCAGCAGCCCGAGGTCGGCGACCGGCGCGTAGGCAGCAGCACGGGTACCGATCACCGCCCGGACCGCCCCGCGCCGGGCAGCCAGCCACCGCCGGTACCGCTCGGAAGGGCCCAGCTCGGCCGACAGCGCGACGTGCCGGCCGGGACCGAGTACGGAGCTGAACGCGGCATCGAGACGGTTCAGGTCTCTGGCGTCCGGCACCAGCACCACGGCGCCCCGCCCCGCGGCCAGCGCCACCCGCGCGGCCTCGGCCAGCCGGCGCGGCCAGTCCTCGCCGGGCAGCGCTGACCAGACGGCCCGGGCAGGCCTGGCAGCGGCTACGGCTGACAGGAACGCCGTCCCGGCCCGGTACTGCTCGAAGCCGGTGCTTTCCGGCGGCTGGGGGGGCGGCTCGCCGGTGGACGGCTTGGCCTCGGCACCCGCGTGCCGGGCCGGGACACCGAGACGCACGACATCCACGAAGTTGCCCGCCCAGCGGTCGGCGACCGCCCGGAACACGGCCGTGGTGTCGGCGGTCAGGACCGGTTCGCCCACGCAGCGCTCGAGGAACGCCAGCCGGCCGGGATGCTCGGACTCGGCGACACGCTCCAGCACGAACGCGTCCACCAGCCGTCCGGCGAACCGCACGCGCACCCGCGATCCGGGCCGCACCGCGTCGTCGAAGGTGTCCGGCACGAGGTAGTCGAACGGCCGGTCGAGGTGGGCCAGTGGCACGTCCACCATCAAGCGGGCAACCGGATCGACGTCGGCGGCGACCCGCCCCGTCTTCGGAGCAGCTCGCCGCGCGGTCACGCCGAAGTCATATCAGCCTGCGCGGACGCTTTTGAACGCGACCAACAACGCGATGAGCGCTTGCGCGGATATTAACCGTTGGCGAGCTTGGCGAGCTGCTCGGCGCGGTCGGTGCGCTCCCAGGTGAAGTCGGCGAGCTCGCGGCCGAAGTGCCCGTACGCTGCGGTCTGCGCGTAGATCGGGCGCTTCAAGTCCAGGTCGCGGATGATCGCGGCCGGGCGCAGGTCGAAGGTCTGCCGGACGGCGTCCTCGATGCGCTCCACCTCGACCGTCTCGGTGCCGAACGTCTCGATGAACAGGCCGACGGGCTGCGCCTTGCCGATCGCGTACGCGACCTGGACCTCGCACTTGGCTGCGAGCCCGGCGGCGACCACGTTCTTGGCCACCCAGCGCATCGCGTAGCAGGCCGAGCGGTCGACCTTGGACGGGTCCTTGCCCGAGAACGCACCGCCGCCGTGGCGGGCGTAGCCGCCGTAGGTGTCGACGATGATCTTGCGGCCGGTCAGGCCGGCGTCGCCCATCGGGCCGCCGATCTCGAAGCGGCCGGTCGGATTGACCAGCAGCTTGTAGCCCTCGATGTCCAGACCCGCGGCGTACTTGGCCAGGATCGGCCGTACGACGTGCTCCTCGATGTCCGGCGTCAGCAGCGTGTCGAGGTCGATGTCCGCGGCGTGCTGGCTGGACACGACCACGGTGTCCAGGCGCACCGGCCGGTCGTTCTCGTCGTACTCGATGGTGACCTGCGTCTTGCCGTCCGGGCGCAGGTAGGGCACGGTGCCGTCCTTGCGCACCTTGGTCAGCTGCTCGGACAACCGCTGCGCAAGCGCGATCGGCAGCGGCATCAGCTCGGGGGTCTCGTTGCAGGCGAAGCCGAACATCAGGCCCTGGTCGCCGGCGCCCTGGCGCTCCAGCGGGTCCTCGACGTTCTGCCCGGTGCGCGCCTCATAGGCGTTGTCGACGCCCTGCGCGATGTCCGGCGACTGGCTGCCGATCGAGACGCTGACGCCGCAGGACGCGCCGTCGAAGCCCTTGCGCGAGGAGTCGTAGCCGATCTCCAGGATGGTCTCGCGGACGATCGTCGGGATGTCGGCGTACGCATCGGTGGTCACCTCGCCGGCCACGTGCACCTGGCCGGTCGTGATCAGGGTCTCGACCGCGACGCGGCTGGACGGGTCCTGCGAGAGCAGCGCGTCCAGGATCGAGTCGCTGATCTGGTCAGCGATCTTGTCCGGGTGCCCTTCGGTGACGGATTCGGACGTGAACAGGCGGCGGGTCACAGGCACTCCGTACGTAGTCGATTCGAGGTCGGTCGGGGGGGTTTGAAGTCGGCCAGAGTTTAGCCGCGCGCATCGAGGTGGGCGATTCGGGACGCGATCGCGTCACACAGCGCCGCGGCCAGCACCGTCTTCGGGCCGAGCGGCAGCTCCAGTTCGGTGCCGTCGGCGCCCAGAATCACTCCGGCGTTGTCGGCCTGCCCGAACGCCTTGCCGTCGCCGACCGCGTTCACGACCAGCAGGTCGCAGCCCTTGCGTTCCAGCTTGGCGCGGCCGTGCTCCAGGACGCTGGCGTGCTCGTCGCCGGTCTCGGCCGCGAACCCGACGACGAGCTGGCCGTCCGGGCGGGCGCCGACCAGTTCGGCGAGAACGTCCGGGTTCTCGGCCAGCGTGATCGGCTCGGGCGCCGTCCCGGACTTCTTGATCTTGTGGACGGCCTGGTCGGCGGGCCGGAAATCGGCGACCGCGGCAGCCATCACGACCACGTCCGCGTCCGAAGCCGCCTTGACCATCGCTTCGCGCAGCTCGGCGGCCGACCCGACGGGGACGACGTCGACACCGGCCGGGTCGGGGAGCTCGACGTTCGCGGACACCAGCGTCACGCGGGCGCCCCGGGCAGCGGCAACCGCGGCGACGGCGTAGCCCTGCTTGCCGGACGAGCGGTTGCCCAGGAAACGGACGGGGTCCAGCGGCTCGCGGGTGCCCCCGGCGCTGACGACCACGTGGCGGCCGGCCAGGTCGTGCGGGAGCGCGTCCGGGCGGCGCAGCAGGAGCTGGGCGAAGCGCGCGATCTCGACGGGTTCGGGCAGCCGGCCCTTGCCGGTATCCGCCCCGGTGAGCCGTCCGGTCGCCGGGTCGAGCACGATCGCGCCCCGGCGCCGCAGCGTCGCGACGTTCTCGACGGTCGCCGGGTGCTCCCACATCTCGGTGTGCATCGCGGGGGCGAACAGCACCGGGCAGCGCGCGGTGAGCAGCGTGTTCGTGAGCAGGTCGTCGGCCAGGCCGTGAGCGGCCTTGGCCAGCAGGTCCGCGGTGGCCGGTGCCACGACGACCAGCTCGGCCTGGCGGCCCAGCTGCACGTGCGGAACGGCGTCGGCGTCCGTCCACACGTCAGCGGCGACCGGGTGGTGCGAGAGGGCGGCCCAGGTAGGCGCTCCGACGAAGTTCAGGGCGGACGCGGTCGGGACGACGCGGACGTCGTTGCCGGCCTCGATCAGCTTGCGGAGCAGATCGGCGGTCTTGTACGCGGCGATCCCCCCGCCGACGCCCAGGATTATCACGCGCTCATTGTGACGCGTCGGCGGTCCGTGCGGCCAACCCGGGATCAGGCCTGGGGTGCGGTCTCGCTCGGCTTGAACTCGATGAGGTCGGTGTTGATCTCGCGCAGCGCGATAGAGAGCGGCTTCTCCTGCGGAGCGGTCTCGACCAGCGGGCCGACGTACTCCAGGAGGCCTTCGCCCAGCTGGCTGTAGTAGGCGTTGATCTGGCGGGCGCGCTTGGCCGCGATGATCACCAGGGCGTACTTGCTCTGGGTACGGTCCAGCAGCTCGTCGATCGGCGGGTTGGTGATGCCTTCGGGCGCGGAGGTTGCAGCGGACACGGTTCAGCTCTCTGTCATCGGCGGCTGGGGTGGTGATTCGGCGCCGGACGCGCTAGCTCGCGCGGGCGGCCTCTATCAATGCTACCAACTTCGCGGCCGCGCGGCCGACATCGTCGTTGACGACGACGGCGTCGAACTCCGACTCGGCGGCCATTTCGACCCGGGCGCGGGCCAGCCGGGCCGCCACGACGTCCGGCGCCTCGGTGCCGCGCCCGGCGAGCCGCCGCTCCAGCTCACCCCACGATGGGGCGGCCAGGAACACCAGGAACGCGTCCGGCATCTGCTCGCGGATCTGCCGGGCGCCCTGCAGTTCGATCTCCAGCAGGGCCGGCGTCCCGGCCGCCAGGTGCTCCTCGACCGCGGCGCGCGGCGTGCCGTAGCAGTTGCCGGCGAACTCGGCGTGCTCCAGCAGTTGGCCGGCCTCAACCAGGCCGGCGAACTGCTCGCGCGAGACGAACCGGTACTCGACGCCGTCCCGCTCCCCCGGGCGCATGGCGCGGGTCGTGCACGACACCGACACCCAGATCTGCGGGTACAGCTCGCGGACCTTGGCCACGACCGTTCCCTTGCCGACGCCGGACGGGCCGGAGAGCACGGTCAGCACCGGGCGCCTGGGCCGGTCCGCGGAGCTCATAGGGTTGCAACCTAGCCGCCGACCGGTGAGCATCAGCACACCGGTGTCCTTCG
>DASTXN010000073.1:0-7079 GCA_035765515.1 Jatrophihabitantaceae bacterium
ACCGTCGAGGTGCGCGTGGACGACGGGTCGTACCGGCTCGCCTCCGGCACCACGAGCTGGTCGATCTCGATCGACACGACCGGCTACTCGGACGGGGCGCACAACCTGAAGGCGCGGGTGACCGACAAGAGCGGCGCCCAGGCGTGGGCCGACCTGCCGATCGTGATCGCGAACGCGACGTCGAGCCTGACCGGGCCGGCCGTCGTCTTCAGCAGCCCGGCGCCGGGCTCGACCGTCGGCGGGACGATCACCGTCAAGGGGACGGCGGGCGCTCCGGCGGGCGTCGCCCGGGTCGAGGTGCGCGTGGACAACGGCTCCTACCGGCTCGCCTCCGGCACGACGAGCTGGTCGATCTCGTTCGACACGACCGCGTACGCCAACGGCTCCCACGACTTCAAGGCCCGGGTCACCGACCTGACGGGCAACCAGGCGTGGGCGGACGACGTGGTCACCGTCAGCAACGGTGGCACGACCAGCTCCAAGATCTACTGGGGCGCGTTCATCCAGGGCTCGCTCTACGGCTACGGCAGCCCGCCCTGGGACTGGCGCGCCGTCGACACCTTCGAGTCGCACGCCGGCAAGAAGATCTCGCTGCTCGCGATCGGCTCGAGCTGGGGCTCCTCGTCGAACACGTTCCCGTCGTCCGCGATGACGACGATCCGGAACGAGGGGAGCATCCCGTTCTACAGCTGGGCCTCGATGGCGAGCGGCGGCGGCGCGTCCGAGTCGTCGTACCAGCTCTCGGACATCATCAACGGCAACTACGACAGCTACATCACGCAGTTCGCCCAGGACGCGAAGGCGTGGGGACATCCCTTCTTCCTCCGTTTCGACTGGGAGATGAACCTGAAGGGCACGTATCCGTGGGTGGAGACCGTGAACGGGAACAGCAGCGGCCAGTACGTGCAGATGTGGCGCCACGTGCACGACATCTTCACGAAGGTCGGCGCGAACAACGCCACGTGGGTCTGGTGCCCGAATGCCGAGTACGACGGCTCGCTCAAGCCGCTGACGAGTCTCTACCCCGGTGACTCGTACGTCGACTGGACGTGCATCGACGGGTACAACTGGGGCACGAACCCGTGGTACCCCGGCACCTGGCAGAGCTTCGGCCAGACGTTCGGTCCGACCTACAACAACGTGACCGGGACGGTCGCGCCGTCGAAGCCGCTGTTGATCGGCGAGACGGCGTCGAGCGAGTACGGCGGGTCGAAGGCGAGCTGGATCAGCGACATGCTGGGCACGCAGCTGCCCAAGTACTTCCCCAAGGTCAAGGCGTTCCTCTGGTTCAACTGGAAGGACAAGGCCGACTGGCCGATCGAGACGTCCTCCTCGGCGCAGAACGCCTTCTACTCGGGGATCAGGTCCTCGTACTACGCCACGAACAGCTACGCCTCGCTGGGCGGGACGAAGGTTCCGCTGCCCTAGGAGGACGACGCCGGGTCGACGAGGCGGAGCACCGTCTCCGCCTCGTCCACCCGCGTCAGGTGCACGACCTTGTCGGCGTGCCGCTCGAGGGCGGCCTGCACCTGGTTGCGGGTGACGGTGTAGCGCTGCGGCGTCCCGTTGCCGCTCCAGTACTCGCGGCTCGTCACGAGCACCTGCACGAGCTGCTTTGCATTACGCGCGTAGTCGCCGAACCGCAGGAAGCGCTCGGCGCCGCGGCGCGACCTCGCCTCGCGCAGCGCCTGGCGTAGCCAGCGGCCCGCGATCCGGCGTGCCGACCTCGCCCACCCGCCGTCGTCGAGCCAGACGATCAATTCGGCCCGCTCGAAGAGCGGCTCCGCCCAGCCGACGAAGATCCCCTCCGTCACCCAGCGCGGCCGCTCGGCGATCGCGCCGGCCTCGCCGCTCGTGACCTCGTCGGGGCGCGGCGTGAAGTCCGGCCCTTCGAATGCGAGCTCGTCGAGGTGATGGAGCTCGGCGCCCGACGCGGCGGCGATGCGACCCGCGAAGAAGGACTTGCCGACGCCGGGGCCGCCGATCACGTGGATCCGGCCGGCCGACCGAATCCGCTCGGCGACGGCAGCCGTATGGACGGCTGCCCCCCCGCCGAACGGGTGGACCTGCCGGCCCGGGTGCTCAGGAAGCCTAGAAATCGTGTTTCCGAGAGGGGCGAACGACGAAGAAGGCACTATAGTCAGCGCGCGGTGCAGCGGTCGCATCGCTCAAATCGGGGAGAAAAACATGGTCGGCAGCGTCTCTCGCGGCGGGGTCGTGTCCGTCGTCCGCTGGGGTTGGGTTCTCGTGCTCGCCGTTGTGGCGCTCGCGATCGCAGGTCCCGCGTCCGCGCGGTCCCAACCTCCCACGATCCGCGTCGGCGGCCCGGGGCACGTGAGCGTCGGGCAGCCGTTCGTGCTCACGCTGCGGGCGACGAATGTCGCGCGTGTCGCCGGGTTCGAGACCGGCCTCTTCTTCGACGGTGACGCCGCGCATCTCTCGGAGGTGCAGAAGCCGACGGCGGATGCGCTCGCGCCGCGCGACCGGCTGAACCAGCTCGGGCCGCTCGAGGTGCGCAACGGCTTCCTCTTCGGCGCGTACACGTGCGCCGTGACGAGCTGCGCCGCGGCCGGCCACGTCCCGGCGGGAACGTCCGGAGACGTCGCGCTGGCGCGGATCGTGCTTCGAGCCGACCAGCCGGGGACGCTCGAGCTCCGCGTCGCGGGCACACGTCTCGTCGACGCGCACGGACGCACCGTCGCCGCGAGCCGCGGCACGCAGATCCTCACGATTCACGTCCGCGGCGTCGGCGGGGGCGTCCATCGCGCGCCGGCAGCGCCTGCGGCGCCCACGCGGGCGAGCCGTGTCCAGGCCGCGGTCGCACGCGACGTGACCGGCGACGGCGCGCTCAGCGAGGCCGACGTGACGGAGGCCGCGCTCAAGTGGAACATCGTCCGCATGGACGGCAAGGTGTGCGGCGACCCGAACGTCTCTTCCGCGCTCGATGCGAATCACGACGGCTGCCTCGACGTCGCCGACGTGCAGGCGTTTGCGACCGCCGTCGCGGCTCAGGCGCCGCGGCGTCTGCAGCGCGAAGGCGCGGTCTCGGTGATGACGGCGAACCCGCCGCTCGTCGTGAACTCCACCGGCGACTCCCACGACGCGTCGCCGGGCAACGGCATCTGCGCGACGAGCACGGGCTCGTGCACGCTGCGCGCGGCGATGGAGGAGGCGAACGCGCACGCGGGCGCCGACACGATCAACTTCAACATCCCCGGCAGCGGCGTGCAGACCATCCAGCTCTCCGCCGACCTGCCGACCCTCAGCGACACGACGGGCGCGACGACGATCGACGGCTACACGCAGCCGGGTGCGGCGCCGAACACCGATCAGCTCGCCGACAACGCGAAGATCATGATCCAGATCCGCGGCACCGGCCCGAGCGGCGTGAACGGGCTGCTGATCACCTCTGCGAACAACGTCCTCCGCGGGCTCGCGTTCTTCAACCTGAAGCGCGTCATCTACATGTACCACCCGGGCGCGACCGGCAACTCGGTCGTCGGCTGCTTCGTCGGCACCGACTCGACCGGGACGTTCGAGCACACGACGTCGGACACGTACGCCTCGGGCATCGCGATCGAGGCCGGCGCGAACCACAACTACGTCGGCGACACGACGCTCGCCGGGCGCAACGTGATCTCCGGCAACTCGCGGCACGGGATCGTCACGTACAACGAGGGCTCCAACTACAACGTCGTCTACAACAACATCATCGGCCTGTCGCCCGACGGGACTCGCCGCCTGGCCAACCTGAAGCACGGCATCGACATCAACGCCGGGTCGTCGTACAACGTCATCGGCGGCACGGGCACGCTGCAGCGCAACGTCATCTCCGGCAACGGCCTCCCGAACGACCCCGACGGACCGGCCGGTGTCGAGGTCTCGCACGCGACGACGACGACGGGGAATCAGATCGTCGGCAACTTCTTCGGGACCGACGTCACCGGCACGACCGCTCCGAGCTACGCGTCCAGCGGCTTCTGGGGCGTCCACATCGAGGACGGCTCGAACCACACGATCGTCAGCGACAACGTGATCACGAACAGCGACAACGGCGGCGTGAAGATCCAGGACGTCGGCACGGTCGACAACCAGGTCACGAACAACAAGATCGGCCTGACGGCCACCGGCCAGGTGGGGACGAACTCCGATTACGGCGTGTACGTCGCGAACTCCGCGACCAACAACATCATCGGCCCGGGCAACACGATCGCGAACAATCCCGTGGGCGTCTGGATCGACGGCGACGCCACGGACTACAACACGATCACCCGGAACTCGATCTACGGCAACGACGGCCTCGGGATCGACCTCGCTCCCTTCTACCAGGTCAATCCGAACGATCCGGGCGACGTCGACACCGGCGCCAACCAGCAGCTGAACTACCCGCAGATCTCCTCCGCGTCGCCGACCTCGGTGAGCGGCACCGCCTGCGCGGGGTGCACCGTCGAGGCCTTCGTCGCCGACTCGAACGGGCCCGGCTCCACGGGCGGCCCGGGCTCCGGCGCCTACGGCGAGGGGAAGACGTATCTCGGCTCGGCGACCGCCGACTCGGGCGGCAACTTCTCGTTGGCCGTCTCGGGCGTCAGCAGCGGCCAGTGGGTGACGACGACCGCGACCGACTCGAGCGGCGACACGTCCGAGTTCTCGCAGAACGTGCAGGTCACCACCGGCTCGGCCACGGCGCCAGGCGCGCCGTCGCTGACCTCGGCCACCGCCAGCAGCACCGACATCCTGCTGCAGTGGACGCCGCCGTCCAACAACGGCGGCTCGGCGATCACCGGGTACAAGGTCTACCGGGGGACCTCTTCCGGCAACGAGACGCTCCTGACCACGACCGACAACGGGACGAGCTACGACGACGCGAGCGTCTCGCCCGGGAACACCTACTACTACAAGGTCGCGGCGGTGAACTCGGCCGGCACCGGACCGCTCTCGAACGAGCGGTCGGTGATCTTCCAGGGGACGGGCCTGATCGTCAGCGACAAGTTCGATCGGACGGTCTCGAGCGGCTTCGGCACCGCAGACATCGGCGGGACGTGGAGCGTGAGCAACCCCGGCCGCACGCAGGTGACCGGCAACCAGGGAGTGATCTACGGCTGGACGGGCGGGAACCAGGACGCGCAGGCCTCGCTGCCGATCACGCGCTCCGACACCGAGACGCTGGCGGAGATCTCGCTCGGCGCGAACCCGACCGGCGGCAGCTACCAGCCGCGCGTGGTCGCCCGCGCGCAGGCCGATGCGCGCAACGGCTACGTCGCGCGGGTCGTGCACCAGTCGTCCGGCGCGGTCAACTGGGGGCTGTCGCGTGTCGCGAACGCCGGCGGGACCGGCTCGATCAGCCTCGGCTACGGGACGCTCATCTCCTCCGGCGGCGCGAACACGTCGTGGTGGATCCGGCTGCGCGTCCAGGGCTCGACCGTCGAGGCGAAGTTCTGGCGCGACGGCACCCAGGAGCCGACGACCTGGACGGCCACCGCCACCGACGGCTACTGGTCGAGCGGCGTGCCTGCCGTCGGCGTCTACGTCGGTTCGGGCGTCACGTCGCCGTTCCCCAGCACCGGTTTCGACAACTTCGCCGTCACCGACCTCAACTCGGGCTCGACCGCGGCGGTGCCGGGCGCGCCGTCGCTGACGTCGGCGACGGGCGCGAACGGGAGCATCTCGCTCGGCTGGTCGCCGCCCGCGAGCAACGGCGGCTCGGCGATCACCGGCTACTCCATCTACCGGAGCACGTCGTCCGGCACCGAGACGTTCCTGGCGTCGGTCGGCAACGTGACGACCTACACCGACTCGCCCGTCACGAACGGGACGACCTACTACTACACGGTCGCGGCCGTCAACTCGATCGGGACCGGGCCGCAGTCGAACGAGCGCTCGGCGACCTCGTCCACCGGGACCTCGGTGCCGGGTGCGCCGTCGTTGTCGTCGGCGAGTGGCGGGGATGGGAGTGTGGGGTTGTCGTGGTCGGCGCCGTCGAGTGATGGTGGGTCGGCGATCACGGGGTACACGATCTATCGGGGTACGTCGTCGGGTTCGGAGTCGGCGCTTGCGACGGTCGGTAACCAGACGAGCTACACGGATGCCGGCGTCACGAACGGGACGACGTACTACTACACGGTGGCGGCTGCGAATTCGGTGGGGACGGGGCCGCAGTCGAACGAGTTGTCGGCGACGCCGCAGTCGAGCGGCGGCGGCGGTGGTGGTGGTTCGAGCACGTTGGTGAGTGATGCGTTCGGGCGTTCGGTGGCGTCGGGTTGGGGGAGCGCCGATGTGGGTGGTGTGTGGGGTGTGAGTTCGTCGGCGCGGACGCAGGTGTCGAACGGTGAGGGTGTGATCGGCGGTTGGACGGGCGGTAATCAGGATGTGCAGGCGTGGTTGCCGGTTGCGAAGGCGGACACGGACACGTTGGTGAAGGTGTCGCTGGACGGGAGCGATCCGACGGGTGCGAGCTATCAGCCGCGGGTGGTGGCGCGTGCGCAGGCCGATCCGCGGGACGGCTATGCGGCGCGGATCATCCATCAGCCGGGTGGTGCGGTGAATTGGGGGTTGTCGCGGGTCGTGAATGCGGGTGGCTCGAACTCGTTGGCGCTGGGGTACGGGACGTTGGCGAGCTCGGGTGGGGCGGGGACGTCCTGGTGGATCCGGCTGGATGTGCAGGGGACGACGGTGCGGGCGAAGTTCTGGCGGGACGGGTCGAGTGAGCCGAGCTCCTGGACGGTCAGCCAGACCGACAGTTATTTCTCGAGCGGCAACAACGTGTCGTTGGCGGTGTATGCGGGCTCGGGGCTGACCTCGCCGTTCCCCAGCATCGGCTTCGACAACCTCACCGTCACCGACCTCTCGCCGTAGGCAACGACTGGCGCCTGGCTGAAGCCAGGCGCCATACGGGAGACCTGCTTTCAAGCAGGTCTCAGTCGTTGGAACGGCCGGCCTCGCCCTTCCCCGGCATCGGCTTCGACGCCGTAACGTCGTTGAACGACTGGCGCCTGGCTGAAGCCAGGCGCCATCCGGGAGACCTGCTTTCAAGCAGGTCTCAGTCGTTGGAACGGCCGGCCTCGCCCTTCCCCGGCATCGGC
>DASTXN010000074.1:0-15916 GCA_035765515.1 Jatrophihabitantaceae bacterium
CCAGTGCGCGCGGCCGTTGATCATGACGATGGAGGCGCCGCGTTCGAGGTCGTCGTGGTTGTGGGTGCAGACCAGTGCCAGGCTGTCGATGTCGGTGGTGCCGCCGTGTTCCCAGCGGTCGACATGGTTCACCTCACACCAATCCGCGGGCACCGTGCAGCCCGGTCGCACGCAGCCCCCATCTCTGGCGGCGAGCGCTCTTCGCTGTGCTGGGCTCGCGAGTCTTCGACTTCGCCCGTAGGCCATGACCCCGCCCGAATCGTTCAACACGACCGGGATGATCTTCGCATCCGACGCTCTTCGCAGCAGTTCCTCGACCGGGATCAATGTTCCGTACGACGTGACGCCGTACCCTCCCCCGCCGGCTACGCCTTTATTGGCGGGGGGACCCCCACTGGCGGCGCTGGTGCTCGCCGGCGCCCGCCCGCTGCCACCGGTCGCACCGCCCGTGGTGTCGGTGCTGCCGCTGCCGGCGGTGGCGCCGTCGGTGTCGGTGGTGGTGTTCGCACTGGCGCTGCCAGCGTTGCCGGTGGTGTTCCAGTAGCGCTGCAGCAGGTCGCGGTAGTCGATGGTGACCAGGATGGTCGTCTCGGCCCCGCCGGAGTCCGGCAGGCTGCCGGAGCGCAGCAGTCGGGTGCAGGCCTCGGCCAGGCCGTCGTGGCGGCGTTGGGCGGCGGTGCGTTCGTCCCGCGCCCCGTCCTCAGCCGGTGCCGGAGCCGACAGGGGCCCGAGAACAGCGCGCAGCGCCGCGGCCGCGAACGGGGTGAGCCGTCCGGACACTTTGGCGCTGCCGTCGGGCTGGTCGATCACGTTGAGCCCCCGCAGCCGCCGCTGGACCTGCTCGCGGGGTTCGGTCCCGTCATGGTTCAGCGTTGCTTCGGCCTGCACGCACCACTTCCGCAACTCGTGCGGGCCGCAGACAGCAGCCGCGACCAGCGCGGCGGCCTCGATGTCCTGCTCGGTCTCGGCGTCTCGGCCGGGGATGTGGTCGAACAGGTCGCTGATCGCGCGGGCGTGCTCGATCCCGATCGACCCGTCCACCAGCGCGTCGGCGGTCTGCGGCAGTACCGGTGGTAGCGGCTCACCGGACAGTCCGCGGCGCGCGCCGAACTCGGCCGCGTCCCGGATCCGCCGCCGCGCCTGCCCGGGATCGAGCCGCAGCAGAGCGGTCAACAACGCCGCGGTGCTGGCGTGCCCGGTATCGGCAGCAGCCCGCCGGGAATCCAACTCCGCTACCGCGGCGTGCTGCACCGTCACCCCACGGCGGGCGAACCGTTCCCAGCCGCGGGTGAAATCCAGCAGCTGCGGGCCCGACAGGGCAGTCAGGTCGGGGGCGCGCAGCTTGTCGAGAACCCCGTCCAGCTCCGCGAGCAAGGCGAGCGGTTCCGCTGCGTGCATGTCCCCCGACATGCACGCAATATTAGTACAGCTATCCGACAGAAACAAGCGTTTCGCCCTACTTTTTGCCTGATTTGCTGAATCCAACGACCACTTCACAATTCGAACACTGGCTCGCCGGGACGCCCTTACTCACCCGTTGATCAACGGGGAAGAGGCAGGGGCTGGAACGGAACGCCGGCAGCGCGAGCCGCGCGGGCAGCAGGCTGGTCCGTGGTCGCCGCGAAGGAACGCAACCCGAGCGAACGGAACGCCGGCAACGCAAGCTGCACGAGCAGAAGCTGTCCCGTCGTCGCCGCCAAGGAACGCAACCCGAGCGAACGGTGAGCCGGCAACGCACGCAGCACGAGCAGGAAGCTGTCCCGTCGTCGCCGCCAAGGAACGCGACCCGAGCGAACGGTGACCCGGCGGCGCGACCCGACCGGGCGTCCGCCGTCGACGGATCCGCTACGCGTCCAGGTTGTCGGCGAAGGCGCGGAGCAGTCCGGCGACCTTGCGAGCCTCGCCGCGCTCCGGGTAGCGGCCCTTGCGCAGCGAGTTGGACACCTGGTCCAGCAGCTTGATCAGGTCCTCGACGAGCGGGGCCATCTCCTCGGCCGGCTTACGGGTCGCGCGCACGACGGACGGCACCGGGTCCAGCAGGCGCACCTGCATGGCCTGGTTGCCCTTGCGTCCGGAGACGACGCCGAACTCGACGCGCTGCCCGGGCTTGAGCTCGGTGACCCCCGCGGGAAGAGCGTCGCGGTGCACGAAGACGTCCTCCCCGTCGGTGGACTCGTCGTAGGAGAGGAAACCGAATCCCTTCTCCGCGCTGAAGAACTTCACCTTGCCGGTCGGCACGGGTACTCCCTGAGGTCGAGTTGGTCGGTCGAGCTGACACGTCGTTGGCCGACAGTGTCGCAGGTGGCGGATGCGCCCGCCGGGCGGAAGCACCGTAGGCACCGCGCTCGCAGTGCCTTCATGCACCAGGGTACTTGCCGAGGGCGCGGCGGGCACACAGATGCGAGCGGGGATACTGGACATCGTGAGTTCCTTCGCGTTGCCGCATTCGCGTGGCGTCCGGGTCGGTTTGGCCCTGTTCGTGCTCGGGCTCGCGTTCATCGCGGCCGACGTCCTGCCGTTCTTCGCCGACGACCACGACACGCCGCTGTGGCTGAACCTGGCCTGCCTGCTCGCGCCCGCCGGTTTCGCGATCGCCGTGTGGGCGGGCCTGCGGGCCGGACGCGAGGAGCAGCGTGCCGCCCTGCGCGAGCTCACCAGCCCCAACCTGGCCCCGTAGCGCGACGCTGGCGTGCGCGGCGCCGCAGCGGGGCCAAGACCAGCCACGCAGGGCGCCATGACACACTGAGCACTTGTCGCAACCGGGCCGAGTGAGAGGGCAATGATGGCCGCCACGCCGCGCACTCCCGAGCAGTTCTCGCAGGGACACGTGCCTGACGACTTCCACGTCAACGAACTGGCCTCGGACAAGGCGGGCTCGATGTCTCCGTACGGTCCCGAGCTGGAGTTCCCGCTGCCGGTCAGCCAGATTCGGTACACCCACCCGTCCCCCGCCGACCGACCCAACCTGGCCGACGGGCGCTGACCAGACCGCCGGCGTGCCCGCGTCTTCTGATCCGGCGAACGGGCACCCGCCTGCGACGCTGACGGACTGGCTGCGGTCGCGGCAGGACGCCGACCTCGCCGCGCTGCTGCGGCGCCGTCCCGATCTGGCGCTGCCGGCCCCTGCCGACCTGCCTGCGCTCGCCGGCCGGCTCTCGGTGCGGACGTCCGTGCAACGGGCCTTGGACGGGCTGGACGCGCTCACCCTGCGCACCCTCGAGGCGCTGGTGCTCGCGGCGCACGCCGACGGTCGGACCAGCGAGGCCGAGGCCGCCGAGCTGCTCGGCCCGCTGGACGGGGCCCTGCTGCGCCACGCGATCGCCGAACTGCAGGAGCTCGCCCTCGTGTGGGGCACCGAGGGCGCGCTGCACCTGGTCACCGGCGTGACCGAGGCGCTGGGCCCGTATCCCGCCGGCCTGGGCCGACCTGCCGCGCAGCTGAGTTCCGAGCCGGGGACCGTCGCCGCGCTCACCGATCCAGCACAGCTGGCCGAACTGATCGCCGCCTGCGACACGGACGAGCGCACCGTGCTCGACCGGCTTGCCGAGGGGCCGCCGGTCGGCACCGTGCGTGATACCCGGCTGGCGGGAGCCCGTCCGGAGAACCTGCCGGCGGCGCTGCGGCTGCTGGCCCGCGGGCTGCTCGTCCCGGTCGACACCCGCACCGTCGAACTGCCGCGCGAGGTCGGCATCGCGCTGCGCGACCGGCCGATCGGGCCGTTACAGCCACAGGCACCCGTGATCGAGGCAGACGTCCGTCCACCTGACGAGCTCGACCGCGCCGGCGGCACGAGCGTGCTCGAGGCGCTGCGGCTGGTCGAGACCCTGTGCGAGTCGTGGGCCGTGCACCCGGCGGCGCAGCTGCGGGCCGGCGGCGTCGGTGTGCGCGACCTGCGCCGCACCGCCCGCGATCTCGGCGTCGACGAACCCACCGCAGCCGTCCTGATCGAAACCGCGGCCGCCGCCGGGCTGATCAACGCGACGCACGAGATCGAGTCGGCCTACCTGCCGACCGCCGAGTACGACGCCTGGCTGCGGCTCGAGACTCCGCAGCGGTGGACGCGGCTGGCGAGCGCCTGGCTGGAGATGACCCGCCAGCCGAGCCTCACCTCGCAGCGCGGCGAACGCGATCGGGTGATCAGCGTGCTCGGCCCGGACGCCGAGCGCGGCACGCTGCCCGCGCTGCGCGCTCAGGTGCTGGCGCTGCTCGCGTCGCTGCCACCGGGCGGCGTGCCGCGTGATCGGACGGCTGTGCTCGCCCACCTGGCGTGGCAGGCGCCGCGGCGGGCCGGCGCGCGCGTGGCGCTGGTGGACGCCATCCTCAGCGAGGCGGACCTGCTGGGGTTGACCGTGGGCGGCGGCCTCACCGGTTACACCCGCACCCTGCTGGACGGGTCCCGCACCGTGGCCGAGCAGGTGCTGGGCGGCGCACTGCCCGCGCCGGTGGACCAATTCCTCGTCCAGCCGGACCTGACCCTGGTCGTGCCGGGACCGCCGGAGCCCGAGCTGGCCAGGGATCTGTCGGCGATCGCGGACCTGGAATCCAGCGGCGGCGCGAGCGTGTACCGGATCACCGAGGCAACGGTTCGTCGCGCGCTGGACTCGGGACGGTCCGCGGCCACCCTGCACGCTTTCCTGGCACGGCGCTCGCGCACGCCGATCCCGCAGGCGCTCACGTACCTGGTCGACGATGCGGCCCGTCGGCACGGCGCGCTGCGTACCGGCACCGCGTCGGCGTACCTGCGCAGCGACGACGTGGCCCTGCTGGATCGCGTCCTGGCCGACCGCGCCGTGCAGCCGCTGCAGTTGCGCCGCCTCGCGGACACGGTAGCGATCTCGCCCGCGCAGGTAGCCCAGGTGCTGCACGTGCTGCGCGCCGCCGGCTACGCACCTGCGGCCGAAGCCCCGGACGGTGACGTCGTGGCGCTGGAAGCGGAATCGGCGCGGGCCCCGTCCCGCCCGCCGGAGCGTCCGGCCCGGATGCGCACAGCCGTCGCGTCCGATCAGCAGCTGGCCGAGCTGGTGCGCCGGATCCGCGCCGGCGACGCGCTGAGCACGATCAGCACCCGGGTGCAGCCGATCACGCAGCAGGTTCCCGGCGTGACCTCGGCGGCGACCATGGCCGTGCTGCGCGAGGCGATCCGCGGCGGGCACCGGGTGCTGCTGGACTGCGTCGAGTCCGACGGCACGTCCGGGCGGCACGAGATCCTGCCGATCTCGATGGCCGGTGGCATGGTGCGCGGCCACGAGCCGGAGACCAGCCGGCTGGCCAGCTTCCCGCTGCACCGGCTCACCCGGGTCAGCGTGATCGACGACCCGGACGACGCGACGTGACGCAGCCGGGCACCGACCAGCGTGCGGGCGGCTTCATCGGGTTGCCGCGCTGGCTACAGGCGCTGGTGTGGGCCGGCATCGCGGCCGCAACGGTGAGCACGGCCCCGGATGACACCGGACGCCGCGTGGCCACCGGCGTCGTGATGGTGGTCGCGGGGCTCGCCATGCAGTTCACCGGCAACGGCACGCGCACCAGGCGCGCCGGCGCGATCACGCTGGCGACCGCGGCGGGCATCGCCGGCATGGTGCTCTCGCCCAGCGGCATCGCGGAGATCCCGGTCTTCATGGCCGCGACCAGGATCCCGCTCGCGTTCTCCGGCCGGGCGATGTGGACGTTCGTCGTTGTGGACGCGGTGCTCACCGACGCCGCGATCGTCTGGATCAGCGGCAGCTTCGTGGGGTTGCTCGCCGGGTTCGGCATCCCGTTGCTCGTGCAGCGCAGCGCCACCCAGCAGCAGTTGGTCGAGGAGCACGACCGGGCGCAGGCGCTGCTGGCCGAGCTGCAGGCATCGCGCGACGCGCAGGAGCAGGCGGCGGCGCTGCGCGAGCGCGGCCGGATCGCGCGCGAGATGCACGACGTGCTCGCGCACAGCCTCGCGGGCCTGTCGCTGCAGCTGCAGGCCACGCGCGCGATCGCGGTGCGCGCGGGCGTCGGGGCAGACGTCCTGGAGCCGCTGGACACGGCGGCGGCGCTGGCCCGCGACGGCCTGGCCGAAGCGCGGCAGGCGGTCGGCGCGCTGCGCGATCCGATCGGGCTGGGCCTGGACGCGCTGCCGGCCCTGGTTCAGCGGCACCCGGCTGACGTCGAGCTGCAGGTAACCGGCACGCCGGCGGAGGTCCCCGCCGAGGTGGGCCACGCGCTGTACCGCGTCGTACAGGAGTCGCTGACCAACGCGGCGCGCTACGCCCCGGGCTCACCGGTGCGGGTCACGGTGGCGTGGGCGCCGGGCCTGCTGACCGTCTGCGTGGACGACGACGGCCCGCTGCCCGGACGGGTCCCGGTGACCGGGCAGGGCAGCGGCCTGGGCCTGGCCGGCATGCAGGAGCGGTTGAGCCAGCACGGCGGAACGCTGACCGCCGGGCCGCGGCCGGACGGTGGCTGGCGCGTGGAAGCGACGGTGCAGCTGTCATGAGCATTCGCGTAGTGCTGGCCGATGACCAGGCGGTTATCCGCGACGGGCTGACGCTGCTGCTGCGCGCTAGCGCGGACGTCGAGGTGCTGGCCGCGGCGTCAGACGGCGAGCAGGCGGTCGAGTACTGCGTCGAACACCGGCCGGACGTCGCGCTGCTCGATCTGCGGATGCCGAAGCTGGACGGCGCGGAGGTCACCGCGGCGCTGGCGACGCAGGCGCCCGAGGTGAAGGTGCTGATCCTGACCACCTTCGCCGACGACGACGCGGTGCTGCCTGCGCTGCGTGCCGGGGCGGTCGGCTACCTGACCAAGGACACCACCGGGGAGGCGCTGGTGGCCGCGATCGGCGACGTGGCCGCGGGACGGACCGTGTTGGATCCGGCCGTGCAGCGGCGCCTGGTCGAGCTCGCGACCGAGGGCGGGGCGTGGGCTCCGTCCAACCCGCCGGCCGCCACCGCTGTGTCGGCCGAAGCGGAGGTAGGCGGGCTCACCCGGCGCGAGGTCGACGTCGTTCGCCTGGTCGCCGAGGGCCTGACCAACCGGCAGATCGCGCGCCGCCTGGTCGTCTCCGAAGCCACCGTGAAGACCCATCTCAATCACGTGCTTTCCAAGCTGGACGTGGACGGCCGCCCGGCCCTGGTCGCCTGGGCGTGGCGACAGGGTCTGGGCGGCTCGACCGGCTGATCGGGTCAGACGGTCAGCAGCTCGCGCTCGGTCGGGGCGGTCCGGGCAGCCAGCGCGCGGCGGGTGCGCAGCACCATCAGGCCGGTGCGGGCGAGCACCTCGCCCAGGGCCATCAGCACGATCGCTGCCGTCCACACGTCGATGCTCAGGTCGTGCGCGAGGCTGAAGCGGTACAGCCTCGGCCCGCCGCCGTGCGAGGCCCAGATCGCGAAGGCGAACCGTCCGCCCATGCTCAGCACCCAGACCCCGGCAGAGGCCCAGCCCGCCTTGATCAGCGCGTAGCGGCCGCCGTCGGTGCGCACCCGGGTCGTCAGCGCGCTGATCGCACCGAACGTGACGCCCACCGCGGTCAGCGCGACGATCACGGCCAGGTCGTTGCCGGACGTCGGGATCGTGTGCAGGTAGCTCTTGACCACGCCCGCGATGATCGCCAGCGGCATGATCACCATGTGCCAGGTGAACCGGCTCTCGCGCACCTGGCGCAGCACGAGCAGGACGAGGACGGAGTCGAACAGGTAGTCGCTGAAGGTCATGCGTCAAGGCTCGCGAAATCCTGGTCGTGGCGAATCAATCCCAGGGTGGAGACCGGGTGGAGATCCCCGTTGGCCCCGTAGCAGCTTTTCTTACGGCGTGTCGCCCGGCTACGGGGCCAACCCGGAACACCGGCGGGGCTTGCCGTGTTTGGGATACTGGTCGGATTGCCGAGCGCGAGGGAGCCGCATGACAGACGGACCACTGATCGTCCAATCCGACAAGACCCTCCTGCTCGAGGTCGACCATCCGCTCGCCGCCGAAGCGCGCGCCGCGATCGCGCCGTTCGCCGAGCTGGAGCGCTCACCCGAGCACGTCCACACCTACCGGCTGACCCCGCTGGGGCTGTGGAACGCGCGCGCCGCCGGCCACGACGCCGAGCAGGTGGTCGACGCGCTGGTCCGCTACAGCCGCTTCGCCGTCCCGCACGCGCTGCTCGTGGACGTCGCCGACACGATGGACCGCTACGGCCGCCTGCAGCTGGTCAAGCACCCGACGCACGGGCTGGTGCTGATCAGCCTCGACCGCGCCGTGTTGGAGGAGATCCTCCGGCAGAAGAAGATCGCCCCGATGCTGGGCGAGCGACTGGATGCCGACACCGTGCTGGTCCACCCGTCCGAGCGCGGCCGGCTCAAGCAGGCGCTGCTGAAGGTCGGCTGGCCGGCCGAGGACCTCGCCGGCTACGTCGACGGCGAGGCGCACCCGATCGACCTGAAGCAGGACGACTGGCACCTGCGCGACTACCAGCAGCAGGCCGTCGACACGTTCTGGGCCGGCGGCTCGGGCGTGGTCGTGCTGCCCTGCGGCGCGGGCAAGACGCTGGTCGGCGCGGCGGCGATGGCGCAGGCCAAGGCCACCACGCTCATCCTGGTCACGAACACCGTCGCCGGGCGGCAGTGGAAGCGCGAACTGCTCGCGCGCACCACCCTGACCGAGGACGAGATCGGCGAATACAGCGGCGAGAAGAAGGAGATCCGCCCGGTCACCATCGCCACCTACCAGGTGATGACCACCCGCCGGAAGGGCGAGTACCGCCATCTGGAGCTGTTCGACAGCCGCGACTGGGGCCTGATCGTCTACGACGAGGTGCACCTGCTGCCCGCGCCGATCTTCCGGCTCACCGCGGACCTGCAGTCACGTCGGCGGCTGGGACTCACCGCGACCCTGATCCGTGAGGACGGCCGCGAGGGGGACGTGTTCAGCCTGATCGGCCCGAAGCGCTACGACGCGCCGTGGAAGGACATCGAGAACCAGGGCTGGATCGCGCCGGCCGACTGCACCGAGGTGCGGGTGACGCTGACGGACGCCGAGCGCATGGCGTACGCGACGGCCGAGCCGGAGGAGCGCTACAAGCTGGCCGCGACCGCGCGCACCAAGCTGCCGGTGATCCAGGCGATCGTCGAGCAGCACCCGGACGATCAGGTGCTCGTCATCGGCGCGTACCTCGACCAGCTGGACGACGTCGGCGCCGAACTCGATGCGCCGATCATCCAGGGTTCGACGACGAACAAGGAACGCGAGCGGCTGTTCGATGAGTTCCGCCGCGGCGAGCAGCGGGTGCTGGTCGTGTCCAAGGTCGCGAACTTCTCGATCGACCTGCCGGAGGCGGCGGTGGCCGTGCAGATCTCCGGCACGTTCGGCTCGCGGCAGGAGGAGGCGCAGCGGCTCGGGCGCGTGCTCCGTCCGAAGGCGGACGGCCGGCAGGCGCACTTCTACACGGTCGTCGCGCGCGACACCCTGGATGCCGAGTACGCCGCGCACCGCCAGCGCTTCCTCGCCGAGCAGGGCTACGCGTACACCATCACCGACGCCGACGACCTGCTCCGCCCGCTGTAAATCGAAGCTGCCGCCGGGCGGCCAGCGCAGACCCGCGAGCCGGTCGCGGCGTGCCTGCACTGGCCGCCCGTCGAGCACGGTGAGCGTCCACCGATTGCTGCAAGGGCGTCACCGGCAGCCGCAGGTGCCCGCCTCGTGGTCGGCGCCGCAGCAGGACGCGTTCGCCGCTGGCTCGCAGCACGAGTCCTGCTCGTTCGGCGGGCAGCAAGCCGCTCCGCTCACCTGCCCGGCCGCCGGCGTCAGTGGCTCGGACGCAGCCGGCTGGGCCGGGGTGGGCCCGGACGCAGCGGTCGTCCACTGGAAGACCGCGGTCTCGGACGCGTCGGTCAGCGGCTTGACCGCTCGGACGATCGCCGAGTGCATGCCGGGCGCGGCCTCGTGCGTGAAGACCACCTCGGCGTCCACGAAACCCACCGCGGCCAAGCCGTCGAGGTACTCCTGCCGCGACAGCGCGCCGGCGATGCAGCCGACGTACGAGCCACGTTCGGCCCGGTCGGACGGCGTGAGGTGGTCCTCGGCGACGACGTCCGAGATCCCGATCCGTCCGCCGGGCGTGAGCACGCGGAACATCTCGGCGAGCACGGCAGATTTGTCGGTGGACAGGTTGATCACGCAGTTGGAGATCACCACGTCTACGGAGCCGTCGGGCAGCGGGACGTTCTCGATGGTGCCCTTGCGGAACTCGACATTGTCGATGCCCGCCTTGGCCTTGTTGGCGTTGGCCAGCGCAAGCATCTCGTCGGTCATGTCGACGCCGTACGCGTACCCAGTCGGGCCGACGCGCCGCGCGGACAGGAGCACGTCGATGCCACCCCCGGAGCCGAGGTCAAGCACCCGCTCGCCCGCGCGCAGTTCGGCCACGGCCGTCGGATTGCCGCACCCGAGCGATGCAGCGACCGCCTCGACCGGAAGCTCGCCGTGCTCGTCCGCGCTGTACAGGCCCGCGCCGAACGCGGCATCGACCTCGCCGGTGCTGCCACAGCAACTCGTGTTCGCCGCGGGACTGCAGCAGTCGTCCAGCACGGTGAGTGCGTCCGCACCCCGTGCGCTGACCGCGACAGCGGCGGCGGCGTAGCGCTGACGGACCTGCTCGCGGATCTCGGTGTCGCTCATTGGGAACCTCCAATAGACGTCGTTCGATGTATTGATAGTTATCGATGCATCGAGATCTGTCAATATGTGTGGCAGACTGGAGGCATGGCCGCCCGTACCGCGCTCCCCGTCCGTTCGGCCGGTTGCTGCAGCCCGCTGACCGGCGCGGTCCTGGACGCCGAGTCCGCCGAACGGCTGGCCGGCGGTTTCAAGGCGCTGGCCGACCCTACGCGGGTCCGGCTGCTGTCACTGATCGCCGCGGCCGACGGTGGCGAGGCATGCATCTGCGACCTCACCGGCTTCGTCGGCCTCTCCCAGCCGACCGTCTCGCACCACATGAAGCAGTTGGTCGCGGCCGGGCTGGTCAGCCGCGAGCAGCGCGGCAAGTGGGCGTTCTACGCCGTCGTGCCGCAGGCTCTCGAGGCGCTGGGCGCGGCGCTCCGCGCACGGCCGTAATACCGCCGGGCCCGAATCCCGCCCCTGATCAGCAGAAGCTGGCCGCGGCGACCGCAAGCTTCAGATCACGGCAAGTTTCCCTGCTACCTGACCGCCGGCCGGTACCGTGACCGGGTGAGAAGTCGCCTGATCGCCGCGCTCGCGCTCGCCGCCACCGTGCTCACCGGCACGGTGGGCTGCTCGTCGTCGTCCTCATCGCCGTCGTCGCCTACCAGCACGGCCGCCAAGCCGAGCGGCGCGCAGTCCGGCGGCGGCACGGCTGCCGGCAACAACGCCGCATCCGCACTCGCCGACCGGGTGGGCACCGCGCTGAACGCCCTCACGTCCGTGCACCTCGACATCGACGCGGGTGGCCTCGGCGGCAAGAGCACCGCGGACATCATGCTGCAGAACGGGCACGCCACGGCCACCGACGCGCACCTGACCGAGAACGGCATGCAGGTCGAGATGATCACGGTGGGCGGCCACAGCTACGCCAAGCTGCCGGCGGGCAGCAACCCGTCGGGCAAGCCGTGGCTCGAGATCGGCAGCGACAGCACCAACCCGATGATCAATTCGCTGACGTCAGGCCTCAACATCGCGGCCATGGCGTCGTCGCTGGAGGTCGTCACGGCGCTGATGCGCGGCTCCACCGGCCTGCAGGACAAGGGCGCCGACTCGGTCGACGGCGTGAGCGCGACGCACTACGTGATGCTGCTCGACCCGGCCAAGAAGACCGGCAACGCGCAGCTGGACGGCCTGCTGTCCTCCCTGGGCGGCAGCGCGATCCCGCTCGAGTTCTGGCTGGATTCCTCGGACCGTCCGGTCAAGTTCGTCATCCACGCATCGTTCGCCGGCACGTCGTTCCCGGTCACGGTGCAGGCGGGCAAGTTCGACGCTCCGCTGTCGATCACGGCGCCGCCGGCGTCCCAAGTCAGCGGCAAGTGACCCAATCCGCGCGACGTTGCCGCGCGCTCGCAGCGTGCGCGCTCCTGCTCGCCGCGGTCGGGATCACCGGCTGTGCCCGGACGGTGAACGGCACCGCGTCCGCCCCCTCCGTGGACCTCGGCAAGCGACTGCAGCACTCCATGGACACCGTGACGAGCGCGCACGTGGAGATGCGAGTCGACTCAGGCGGCCTGTTCGTGGTCGCGTCGGGCGATCAGAAGCTGAACCATGCCAAGCCCACCGCCTTTTCGCTGACCGAACACATCGGCGGCCTCGGCGAGATCAAGGTGATCGACGCAGACGGCAAGCTGTACGTGCACCTACCAGCGCACATCAACCCGACCGCCAAGCCCTGGGTGCTCATCCGGCCGGACACCACGGATCCGACGCTGGCGCCGCTCGCTCAGGCGCTGCAGCAGGTCCAGCAGTCCACCTCGCTGCGCCAGTACGCGGCGTTCGCGCAATCGGCGTCGAACTTCCACGACGTCGGCCGGTCCGAGGCGAACGGGATCCAGGCCGAGCTGTACACATTCGACGTGCTGATCAGCCGGCTGCCGCAGAACCTCCCGGGTGCGGCGGTCCTGCGCAGATCCGGCATCCACTCCCTGCCGGTCAAGTTGTGGGTGGACGACCAGGGCCGCGTCCGCCGGATGAGCGAGACGATCTCGATGGCCGGCCAGCAGACGTCCACCCGCGTGGACCTGAGCAAGTTCGACGTTCCGGTCACGATCAGCGCGCCGCCGCCCGATCAGGTCGCCACCCGCTGACCGGCTCGGGCGGGCAAGGAGAATGACGGCGTGCACGCCGCGCTGAACATCCTGCTGCTGGTCGCCGTGGTCGGGTTCGTCACCGCAGGCGCGCGCCGCATCGGCTGGAGCGAGCCGCTTGCCCTCGTCGCGGTCGGCATCGCCGCCTCGTTCGTCCCGCACGTGCTGGACATCGCGCTCACGCCGGACCTCGTGCTGATCGGGCTGCTGCCACCGCTGCTGTACGCCGCCGCGATCCGCACCTCGCTGGTGGACTTCAAGGCGAACCGGCGCGCGATCGCGCTGCTGTCCGTCGGTCTCGTCGCCGTGTCGACCGCGGCCGTCGGCATGCTCGCGTGGTGGGTCGTGCCGGGAATCGGCGCGGCCGCGGGACTGGCCCTTGGCGCGGTCGTCGCACCCCCTGATGCCGTGGCCGCCACCACCGTCGCGCGCAGGGTCGGTCTGCCACGGCGCATCGTGTCGATCCTGGAGGGCGAGAGCCTGGTCAACGACGCCGCGGCCCTGGTCGCGCTCAACACCGCGATCGCCGCGCTGTCGGCCACGGTCAGCCCGTGGCGGATCGGCTGGGACTTCGTGCGCGCCGCCGGCGGCGGTCTGCTGATCGGGCTGATCGCCGCGTTCGTCCTCGCCCAGGTGCGCCGGCGCATCACCGACTCGGTGCTGGACACGAC
This sequence comes from Jatrophihabitantaceae bacterium, assembly GCA_035765515.1. Taxonomy (GTDB): domain Bacteria; phylum Actinomycetota; class Actinomycetes; order Mycobacteriales; family Jatrophihabitantaceae; genus DASRSS01. The sequence goes on from DASTXN010000074.1 coordinate 13,430, forward strand.
GCTGTCGTTCGCCGCGCCGTACGTCGCCTTCCTGCCGGCGCAGGAGATCAAGGCGTCCGGCGTGCTGGCGGTCGTCGTCACCGGGCTGTTCCTCGGCCACCGCTCGCCGGTGCTGCAGTCGGCGGGCTCGCGCGTGGCCGAGAACGTCAACTGGCGGACCGTCCAGTTCGTGCTCGAGAACGTGGTGTTCGTGCTGATCGGGCTGCAGCTGCGCAGCCTGGTCGACGGTGTCCGCGCGGAGCACGTGCCGTGGAGCCAGGTGGTTCCCGCGTGCCTGCTCGTGCTCGCCGGCACGGTCGTCATCCGCATCCTGTACGTCTTCGGCTGCGTCTCGGTGCTGCGGCTGATGGGACGCGACGCCTGGCCGTGGTCGGTCGCCGGCGTGGTGTCGTGGGCGGGCATGCGCGGTGTCGTCACGCTCGCCGCCGCGTTCCTGCTGCCGACGGACACCCCGAACCGCGAACTGCTGGCGCTCGCCGCGTTCGTGGTCGTTGCCGGGACGCTGCTGCTGCACGGGCTGACACTGCCGTGGCTGGTGCGCCGGCTCGGCCTGCGCGGCCCCGACCCGGCTGAGGACGCGCTGCAGGCAGCGGCCCTGGTCACGGATGCGGCCCGCGCCGGACTGACCCGGCTCGAGCGGATTCGCAAACCCGAGGACCCGCCGGAGGTGATCGAGGAACTGCAGGCGCGCGCCACGCGGCGCAGCAACCAGATCTGGGAACAGCTGGGCCGCTCCCAGTCCGAACTCGAGCCGCCGGCCGCGGTGTACCGGCGGCTGCGCCTGCAGATGCTCGGCGCCGAGCGCGAGTCGATCCTGCAGGCACGTAACCGTGGCGTCTACGACGACGAAGTGCTGCGGAACGCGCTCAGCGCCGTCGACGTCGAGGAGTCGATGCTCGACCGGATCGAGGACGCCGCCGCACGGGTGGATGATGAACTGGTGACCGCCGCACACCGGGCCGGCGACTGCGAGCACCTGCGGGACGCGCCGCGCGTCGTCGCCGCGCGCACCCCGCAGGGCTGCGAGGAGTGCCTGCGCGACGGCACCACCTGGGTGCACCTGCGACTGTGCCTGCTCTGCGGACACGTCGGCTGCTGCGACTCGTCGGTCGGCCGGCACGCGACCGAGCACTTCCACGAGACGCAGCATCCGGTGATGCGCTCCATCGAGCCCGGCGAGGCGTGGCGGTGGTGCTTTGTGGACGAACTGCTCGGCTGAACCGTTGCAGACGTTCCTTCCGGTCGCGGACTTCGCCGAAACGGCCCGCATCCTGGACACGCCGCGCCTCGGCAAGCAGCGCGTCGAGGTGTACCAGATCATCCGCGTGCTGGACGGAGTCACGAAGGGCTGGCGCAACCACCCTGCGGTGCGCATGTGGCGCGGCTACGAGCCGATGCTGCTGCACTATGGGTTGACGATCTGCGCGGAGTGGACCGGCCGCGGCCACGCCGACACCGTGCGCGACAAGCTCACGCCGCATCTGCGCGACGGTGAACTGCTCAGTCCGCCTTGGCTCGGTGACGAGGACTTCCACGCCAGCCACCGCAGCAACCTGCTGCGCAAGGATGCGCAGTGGTATTCGCGGTACGGCTGGTCCGAACCGGACGACCTGCCGTACGTCTGGCCGGTCTGAAGCACGACAAGGGGGCGGCCCGCTTGCGCGGACCGCCCCCTTTTCAGGCAGTGCTGGGTGGTGCTGTGCGAACGTCCAAGCCGGGGCTCAGAAGTCCATGTCGCCGCCGGGCATGCCGCCACCCGCGGGGGCTGCGGCCTTCTCCGGCTTGTCGGCCACGACGGCCTCGGTGGTGAGGAACAGCGCGGCGATCGACGCGGCGTTCTGCAGCGCCGAGTTGGTCACCTTGCGCGGCTCGACGATGCCGGACGCGAACATGTCGACGTACTCACCGGTCGCGGCGTTCAGGCCCCAACCCGGCTGCAGGCCGAGCACCTTCTCCGACACGACGCCGCCCTCGAGGCCGGCGTTGATCGCGATCTGCTTGAGCGGGGCGAGCAGCGCGACCTTGACGATGTTCGCACCGGTGGCCTCGTCGCCGGTCAGGTCCAGCTTGTCGAACGCGGTCACGGTGGCGTTCGCCAGCGCGACTCCGCCGCCCGGGAGCAGGCCCTCCTCGACGGCTGCCTTCGCGTTGCGAACGGCGTCCTCGATGCGGTGCTTGCGCTCCTTGAGCTCGACCTCGGTGGCCGCGCCGACCTTGATCACCGCAACGCCGCCGGCCAGCTTGGCCAGCCGCTCCTGCAGCTTCTCGCGGTCGTAGTCGGAGTCGCTGTTCTCGATCTCCGCGCGGATCTGGTTGACCCGGCCCTGGATCTGCTCGCTGTCGCCAGCACCCTCGACGATCGTGGTCTCGTCCTTGGTGGTGGTGAACTTGCGGGCCTTGCCGAGGTCGTCCAGCGTGGCGTTCTCGAGCTTGAGGCCGACGGTCTCGCTGATCACGGTGCCACCGGTCAGGATCGCGATGTCCTGC
>DASTXN010000075.1:0-10242 GCA_035765515.1 Jatrophihabitantaceae bacterium
GCCAATGAGGGCGTAGCCGGCGGGGGGGAGGCCGCGCAGGCCGAGCCGGAGCAGGCCGCCGAGCAGGCCGCCCCTGAGCCGGAGCCCGCACCCGCCGCTGCCGAACCTGCTCCGGAACCGGCCCCGCAGCCTCAAGCTCAGCCCGAGCCCCAGCCCGTTGCCCAGCAGCCGGCAGCTCCGGCGCCCGTTGCCGCTCCCGCGCCCGCCGCCGCTCCGGCTGCCGCGCCCCAGACTGCCGCGGAGTCGGACGAGGACGTTTCCGGCGCCTACGTGACCCCGCTGGTGCGCAAGCTGGCCAGTGAGCACGGTGTCGACCTGTCGTCCGTACAGGGCACCGGCGTCGGCGGTCGCATCCGCAAGTCGGACGTGCTGTCGGCGGCCCAGAACGGCGGCGCACAAGCGGCACCGTCCCAGCCGGCTGCCGCTGCCGCGCCCCAGCCGGCTGCTCAGCAGGCACCGTCCACTCCTGCACCGCAGGCCGCTCCGGCGCCGGCATCCGCACCCGCGGCCGCTGCCCCGGCGGCAGCCCAGTTGCGTGGTCGGACCGAGCCGATGTCGCGCATGCGCCAGGTGATCGCCGCACGCATGGTCGAGTCGCTGCAGACGGCGGCGCAGCTGACCACGGTGGTCGAGGTGGACGTCACCAAGATCGCCCGGCTGCGCGATGCGGCCAAGCGCGACTTCGAGGCACGCGAAGGGGTGAAGCTGAGCTTCCTGCCGTTCTTCGCCACCGCCGCGATCGAGGCGCTCAAGGCGCACCCGGTGGTCAACGCGTCGGTGGACATGGCGGCCAAGACGATCACGTACCACGACGGCGCGCACCTGGGCATCGCCGTGGACACCGAGCGCGGCCTGGCCGTGCCGGTGATCCACAACGCCGGCGACCTGAACCTCGCCGGGCTGGCGCGCAAGATCGCCGACCTGGCCGACCGCACCCGCGCGAACAAGGTCAGCCCGGACGAGCTCGGCGGCGGGACCTTCACGCTCACCAACACGGGCAGCCGCGGCGCGCTGTTCGACACCCCGATCATCAACCAGCCGCAGGTCGCGATCCTCGGCACCGGCGCGGTCGTGAAGCGGCCGACCGTGGTGGTGGACGAGGACTTCGGCGAGACGATCGCGATCCGCTCGATGGTCTACCTGGCGCTGTCCTACGACCACCGCATCGTCGACGGTGCGGACGCGGCCCGGTTCCTCGGCACGATGAAGGAGCGGCTGGAAGCCGGCAACTTCGAGCGCGCGCTCGGCCTCGCCTGATCGCGCGGGCGGACGGTCAGCGGTTCACGGACGCGATCAGGTAACCGGTGCCGACACGCTGCAACGCGATGCGCAGCGTGATCGGACCGGCTGCCGGCGCCTGACCGGCCGGCTTGCCGCCGCACTCGAGCATGGAGGCGCGCAATGTCGCGCTGACCCGTAGCACCGCCTGCGTCGCCGCGCGGGACTCGACCGCCACGTGCGAGTAGACGGTGCTCGCGCCGAACAGGCCGCAGCCGGCGGGGACGATGCTCTGCAACTGCGCAGCGTCCTGGGTCCGCAGCGTTCCGGGGACGTAGACCTGGGCCAGCAGGGCAGGATCGCGTTGCGCGTAGGCGCGCGCCCGCGCCACGTCCAGCCGGGTCAGGACCTTGCTCGCCGCGGCGGCGTCCAACTGCGCGACGTCGGGGGCGGGCGGCTGCGCCGTGGCGCCCACCGCGTCCACCGAATGGGAGCCGGCCCCCGTCGCAGTCGCTGAACGCTGGCCGGCGGCGGCCGCAGGTCGCCCGCCCCGATCATGGGCCCACCAGAGCAGTCCCGTGAGCAGCGCAGCGAGGAGCGCGGTCACCAGTCCGAGACGCATGACCCGGGCAGACAGCTCTGGTCGCAGCGCGCGCAGGGTCCGCGCCGGGGTGCGAGCGGGCGGCGGGAGCCGGTGGCCGTAGGTGAGCACCGTGGGATCCGGTCCCGGTTCGGCGGCACGGTGCCGCGCGCGGCCGGCGGAGAGTTCGACCGCCGCCGGCTCGGCGGCGTGCCGGAGGTCGAGCGCGAACTCGGCAGCGGTCGGCCGCCGCGCGGGATCGATCTGCAGGCCGCGCGTGATCACCTGGGCCACCGCGTCGCTCACACCCGCGTCGTGAAGCCGGCCGGCCACGTCGCCGAGGTCACCGCGCGCCGCTGCCGCGTAGGCGGCGTCGGCGGAGGCCAGCGGCCAGGCGGGTTCGCCGGTCAGCGCATGCAGCGCGACGGCGGCGAGCATGAACACGTCCGAGGCGGGCGAGGGCACCCCACCGGCCGCCACGGCCGGATCGACGTACGCCGGCGTGCTGCGCGCCGGGATCGTGTCGTCGCCGGTCAGGCGCGCGACGCCGAGGTCCGCCAGCAGCGGCAGGCCCACTCCGGTGAACAGCACGTTGGCCGCACTGACGTCGCCGTGCACCACGCCCGCGTTGTGCGCGTAGGCGAGCGCTGCCCCGACCGGCGCGATGGTGGTCACCACCTCGCCCTGCGTCAGCCGCCCGCGCGCGGCGAGCAGTTGCGCCAGCGAGCCGCCCGCCGCGAGGTCCAGCACCAGGGCCAGCCCGCGCCGGCACGGGACGGCCTCGTGCAGCCGGACGAGATGCGGATGATCGAGACCGGTCAGCAGCGCGGCCTCGGCCCGTGCCGCGTCCAACTGACCGCGCTCGTGGACCGGCAGCAGCTTGACCGCGACCGGGTCCCCGCTGCGCCGCACCCGCGCCCGCCAGACCCGCCCGTCGGCGCCCGCGCCGATCGGCTCTTCGATGACGTAGCCGGGCAATCGCCACGTCGATTCGTCCATAACGGATAAGCGTAGGTGAACCGGATATAACGCGCGTAGTTATCCACACCCGCGGTCGCAGCACCCGCTTTCGCGGCGCGCGTAGGGTGGCGTCGTGATGCAGCTTGAGGTGATCCGGGCCGGGACCGTCCCCTACGAGCAGGCCTGGGAGCGGCAACGGCAGCTGCACGCCGAGGTCGTCACCGGCACCGCACCTGACACCGTCCTGCTGCTGGAGCACCCGGCCGTCTACACCGCGGGCAAGCGCACCGAGGCCCACGAGCGGCCCTTCGACGGCACCCCCGTGATCGACGTCGATCGCGGCGGGAAGATCACCTGGCACGGCCCCGGCCAGGTTGTCGGCTACCCGATCGTGCACCTGCCCGACCCGGTCGACGTCGTCGCGTACGTGCGCCGCATGGAGCGCATGCTCATCGCGGTCTGCGCCGAGTTCGGCGTCCAGGCCGTCCAGGTGGAGGGACGCAGCGGAGTCTGGCTGCCCGCCGAGGCGGGCCGTCCCGAGCGCAAGCTGGGCCAGATCGGGATCCGGGTCAGCCAGGGCGTGACCATGCACGGGTTCGCGCTCAACTGCGACTGCGACCTGTCCTGGGCGAAGGTCATCGTGCCGTGCGGCATCGCCGACGCCGGGGTCACCTCGCTGTCGGCGGAACTGGGTCGCGACGTGACCGTCGACGAGGTGCTGCCCGTCGTCGAGCGCCACCTGCCCGAGCTGATTCAGGCCGCCGTGGCCGTCACCGCCTGACGCGTACGCTGAACCGGTGACCGCAGTTCGCTCAGAAGGCACCGAAGTCGCACCAGCAGGCCGCCGGATGCTTCGGATCGAAGCCCGCAACGCCGAGACGCCCATCGAACGCAAACCCGAGTGGATCAAGACCCGGGCGAAGATGGGTCCGGAGTACACCGAGCTGCAGTCGCTGGTGCGCCGCGAGGGCCTCCACACCGTCTGCCAGGAAGCCGGCTGCCCCAACATCTACGAGTGCTGGGAGGACCGCGAGGCCACGTTCCTCATCGGCGGCGACCAGTGCACCCGGCGCTGCGACTTCTGCCAGATCGCGACCGGCAAGCCGACGGCGCTGGACCGCGACGAGCCGCGCCGGGTCGCCGAGAGCGTCGCGACGATGGGCCTGCGCTACGCGACCGTCACCGGCGTGACCCGCGACGACCTGCCCGACGGGGGTGCGTGGCTGTGGGCCGAGACGGTCCGCCAGATCCACTCGCGCAACCCGGGCACCGGCGTCGAGATCCTCACGCCGGACTTCGACGGCAAGGCCGACCTGCTGGCCGAGGTGTTCGCGTCCCGCCCCGAGGTGTTCGCGCACAACGTCGAGACGGTGCCGCGCATCTTCAAGTCGATCCGTCCCGGGTTCCGCTACGAACGCTCGCTGGACGTCATCCGCGCCGCGCGCGCGGACAATCTCGTGACCAAGTCCAACCTGATCCTCGGGATGGGCGAGGAGCGCGAGGAGATCAGCCAGGCGCTGCAGGACCTGTACGACGCGGGTTGCGAGCTGATCACGATCACCCAGTACCTGCGTCCGTCGCCGAAGCTGCACCCGGTCACGCGCTGGGTGAAGCCGGAGGAGTTCGTGGAGCTGCGCGAGGAGGCCGAGGAGATCGGCTTCACCGGCGTGATGAGCGGCCCGCTGGTGCGCTCGTCGTACCGGGCCGGACGCCTCTACCAGCAGGCGATAGCCGCCCGCAGCTGACCACCTGGCGCTCCCGCGCCGGACGGCGCAGCCGCGGCAACTATCCTCGTAGCCATGGCGAACTCCTCGGGGAAGCTCACGCGCGCTGAGAAGAAGGCTGCGCGCGCGAACGGCAAGCAGTCGCGGCGCGACACCTGGCGCAATCTCGTCCAGGCCTTCAAGCTCACCCGGGAGAGCGACGACCGGCTGGTGCCGTACATGGCCGGCTTCGGCGTCCTGGCCGCGGTGGTGGTCTTCGTCGTCGTGTGGGCGCTGAGCGGAACGCTGTTCATCCCCATCCCGATCGCGATCCTCGCCGGGCTGGTCGTCGCCATGTTCGTGTTCAGCCGGCGCGCCCAGCACGCGATGTACAGCCAGGCCGAGGGGCAACCCGGGGCGGCCGGCTGGATGCTGCAACAACAGCTCAAGGGCGACTGGCGGATCACCCAGGCCGTCGCCGGCACCGCGCAGTTCGACGCCGTGCACCGGCTGGTCGGGCGCCCCGGCGTCGTCCTCGTCGGCGAGGGCGCCCCGCATCGCATCCGCGGCCTGCTCGCGCAGGAGAAGAAGAAGACCGCGCGCATCACCGGCGACACTCCGATCTACGACATCGTGGTCGGCACCGGCGAGGGCGAGGTCCGGCTCGGCAAGCTGTCCCGCTACCTGATCAAGCTGCCGGCGAACCTGTCTCGCGAGCAGGTGAACGCGCTGGACAAGCGGCTGGCCGCGCTCGGCGGTGGTGGACGGATGCCGCTGCCCCAGGGCCCGTTGCCGCAGGGCGCGAAGATGCGCAACGTCCAGCGCACCGTGCGCCGCCGCTCGTGACCGCGCCCGGGGCCACTCCCCCGCCGGCCGGGCGCAAGACGCCGCTGCTCGGCGCGTATCGCGGCGAGCGGCTCGGCCTGCCGGAAACCGGCTCGGGTTCGCTGGGGACGACCGGCGCGCGCCTGGCCGCGTTCCTCGTCGACGCGATCGCGTCGTCGCTGATCGCCGCCCTGTTCGTCCAAGCGACGCACAGCGGTGACGGCGTCGCTGATCACCTGCCCGGCTCCTGGAGCCTGCTGCCCCTTGCGATCGACTACGTCATCGGCATGCTGGTCGCCGGCCGCACCGTCGGCATGTATCTGTTCGGGCTGCGGATCGTGCGCGTCGACCGTCCGGCGGCGGTGAACCCCGGGCAGGCGCTCATCCGCACCGTGCTGTTGTTCCTGCTGGTCCCCGCGGTGATCTGGGACCGCGACGGGCGCGGCCTGCACGACCGCGCCAGCGGCACCGCCGTCGTCCGCGCCTGATTCCCGGCCCGATCCCGGGCCCTGGCGCGGCGCGAAACATCGCGGAAACATTCGGGACACGGTCAGGCAACCGGTTCGCCATACATTCGCAGCACATCAGCCGAGCACGACGGAGGACGAATGTTCACCAGCCCCGAAGAGGTCATGCGGTACATCGCCGAGGAGGGGGTCGAATACGTCGACGTCCGCTTCACCGATCTGCCGGGCCAGCAGCAGCACTTCAACGTGCCGGCAGCCACGGTCGACGAGGACTTCTTCCGCGACGGCGTGATGTTCGACGGCTCGTCCATCCGGGGTTTCGCCGCGATCCACAAGTCCGACATGAAGCTGATCGCCGACCCGGCCACGGCGTTCGTCGACCCGTTCCGTGCCGCGAAGACTCTGAACCTGAGCTTCTCGATCGTCGAGCCGCGCACCGGCGAGCCGTACGGCCGCGACCCGCGCCAGGTGGCGGCGAAGGCCGAGGAGTACCTGCGCTCGACCGGCATCGCCGACACCGCGTTCTTCGGCCCCGAGGCCGAGTTCTACGTGTTCGACGACGTGCGGTTCCAGACGGCGCAGAACGAGGGTTATTACCACATCGACTCCATCGAGGGCGCCTGGAACACCGGACGCGTCGAGGAGGGCGGCAACCGCGGTTACAAGACGCGGTACAAGGGCGGCTACTTCCCCGTCCCGCCGGTGGACCACTATGCGGATCTGCGCGACGCGATGAGCACGGCGCTGATCAACGCCGGCCTGAAGCTGGAGCGCGCGCACCACGAGGTCGGTACCGCCGGCCAGGCCGAGATCAACTACCAGTTCAACACGCTCGTGCACGCCGCCGACGACGTCCAGAAGTTCAAGTACGTCATCAAGAACGTCGCGTGGCAGCACGGCAAGACGGCGACGTTCATGCCCAAGCCGCTGTTCGGTGACAACGGCTCGGGCATGCACTGCCACCAGTCGCTGTGGAAGGACGGCTCGCCGCTGTTCTACGACGAGCTCGGCTACGGCGGCCTGTCGGACACCGCGCGCTACTACATCGGCGGCCTGCTGCACCACGCGCCGTCACTGCTCGCGTTCACGAACCCGACGGTGAACTCGTACCACCGGCTGGTGCCGGGCTTCGAGGCGCCGGTCAACCTGGTCTACAGCTCGGGTAACCGCTCGGCCTGCATCCGGGTTCCCATCACCGGGTCGAACCCGAAGGCCAAGCGCATCGAGTTCCGCATCCCGGACCCGTCGGCCAACCCGTACCTGGCGTTCGCGGCGATGCTGATGGCCGGCGTCGACGGCATCAAGAACAAGATCGAGCCGCCGGCCCCGATCGACAAGGACCTGTACGAGCTGCCGCCGGACGAGGCCGCGTCGATCGCCCAGGTGCCGGGCACGCTGCCCGAGGTGCTCGACGCGCTCGAGCGCGACAACGAGTACCTGCAGGAGGGTGGCGTCTTCACCGACGACATCATCGGCGCCTGGCTCGACTACAAGCGCGTCAACGAGGTCGACCCGATCCGGCTGCGCCCGCACCCGCACGAGTTCGAGCTCTACTACGACTGCTGAATCGTCCTCACGCTGGAGGCCCCGGATCCGATCGGAACCGGGGCCTTCGCGCGTCTTCGACGCGGCGTGTGTGGCGCTGCAGCCTTAGCCGAACCCGGCGTGTCGGGAGGCTACGTCGCCACACACCTATGGGCATTCGGGAGATTGCGCTCGGAGCCCGAGCCGATGCAGACGTCCCGCGCCGACGGGGCCGAAACGGACTCCGCCGACCACAGCTGATCGTTGGCTTGCCACTTCCCGCGGCGAACTAGCAGTGCCCGCGCTACCTGAAATCGCGACAGCGGCCGACGAGATCAACCGGGCTGACATTCGCGCTGCAGTCATCGCGGCGCTGGGCTCGTTACCACCACGGCAGCGCGCCGTGGTGGTACTGCGCTACTTCGCCGACCAGACGGAGGCCCAAGCGGCCACGGCGCTCGGTTGCAGCGTCGGCACGGTCAAGAGCCAGACGGCTCGCGCACTGGCCCGACTGCGGACGAGCCCGGCCCTCGCCGGCGTCTTCACCGAGGAGGTTTCACCATGAACGACATTGAAGATCGGCTGCGGCAACTGTTGACCCAGGCGCCGCCGGAGCTGGGCGCCATCGACCCCGAGACGCTGTTGGCGCCGCGAGCGACACAGCGCCGCTCCGCACGGCCACGGCTCGTCGCGACCGCCGCCTCGGTGGCAGCTGTCGCCGGCGTCGCGGTAGCGCTCGCGACGCTCGGCCACTCCGGCCCAGTCAACCGGCAGCCCGGCAATCAGGCCGGGTCCGAGCACCCACCGGCAGGCACCTTCGCGCACATCCCGGAAAGCGTGTACGACGCCGTCGGCGCACCCGCGGCGCCCGGCCACGTCGCGGTCGCAGTGAGCAAGCTCGAGGGACCTGCGTTGACGGCGGACGGCAGGCCTGAGGTGCTGCACGTCGGCGCCGACTGGGCACCGTACGACGCCGCCGAGCGATGGGTGCTGGCCGCGGCCCTGTCCCGGTTCGGCACGTTGTCCGGCCTGGCGTTGACGGCGTCAAAGAGCGATGACGTCGACCCGAATACGGCCACGCTCAGCTTCCACGGCGCGAGGCTCGCCAGCGACCAGGTCAGCGCTGTCTTCAAGGACATCGAGGGCACCGACATGAAACCGCTGGACAGGCTGACTACGGCCGAGGAACAGATCTTCGCCGGCGTGGCCCGCAACTCGTTTCCGTTCATCGACGTCGCGGGCCGGTACAAGATCGGGACGCAGTTCGACCCGGCCGTCCTCAAGGGCCTCGACCAAGCGCAGATCGCGGACGCACTCACCGACCCGACGTCGCCGGTCGCCAAGGCCGTGCTCGGCGCGGCGAACGTGCTCACTGCAGCCATCTGCGATGTCACGGGTGGGCAGCCCGCGGACGTCTGCGGTAGTACTGGCGTCGCCGCGGCGAAGCGCCTGCTCGACACGGTCCCCGGTCAGCCGGCGAACACGAACGCCACCAACTAGTACCGCTCACAAGCGTCTTCTGCTGCCGATGGCCGGCTGCCAGTGCTAGACGGGGCCGTGGCCGCGCGTCGGCGGCGCAGGTCAGTCCAGCGGGTTCTCGGCCAGCCGCTTGAGGTTGAGCAATTGACGGCGGGCCATCGGCAGGTCGCCCAGCACTGCGGCAGGACCCAGCGGGCCGTAGCCGCGCGCGACGAGCTTCAACAGCAAACGCGTGCTGCCGTCGCCGATCGGAACGAGCACATACGACAGCACCGCACCGAGGATCCGCCCCGTGTAATGCACCTCTGGAGCTATCGCCAGCAGCCGGCCACGCGGCCGGTTGCCCACGCTGGTGAAGTGTTCCCCCGCCACCGGGGGCGGCGCCTCGCGCAGCCGGCGCGGTGAGCGGCGCCCGAGGTTGTCGATCAGGTCATACGAGTACGGGGCCCACTGAATCTGCCGGACCCACGGCCAGAGTGCTTCGGGCGAGGTCCGAACCGTCACGCCCCGCCATGCCTGCAGTGTCGGAAATGGGACGAACTCGTCGCACGGGTAGTGCCGCGCGACCTCTGCGTCACTCACCCCCCAACGGTCGCCGAGCACGCTGTCACACCAGGGACTGGCCGCAGCAGGTGCTCGCGGACTCAAGCATGAACGCGTCCATGCCGAGCAGGTCGTCCACCGGTGGCCCGCCTGCCCGCCGGCGCCGCAACCACCGCAGCAGCAACGCGACTCCGGTGCCCACGGCCATGGTGACGACGCCGGCCAGCACGTCCAGCAGGTAGTGATTGCCGGTAGCGAGCACGACGACCGCGGTTCCGACCGGGTACGTCGCGGCTAGGCAGCGCAGCCACACATGGCGCGCGAAGCGGGCCACCAATACTCCGCACCACAAGGCCCACCCGACGTGTAGCGACGGCATCGCGGCGAACTGGTTGGACAGCCCGCCGAGCCCGCGCGGCACGCTGCCGTCACCGGACCACCAGCCCCAGTTCGCGACGTCGGCCAGGGTGTCGCGGATCCCGCTGTCGGGCAGCAGCCGCGGCGGCGCCGTCGGCAGCAGGTAGAAGCCGATCAGTCCCAGCGCGGTGCTCACGACGAGCGAGGTGCGCGCGATCCGGTAGTGCTCCGCGCGGCGCCGGTACATCCAGATCAGCACCGCGGGAGTAAGCACGTAATGCAGCGCGGCGTAGTAGTACGAGCCGATCACGGCTAGTGGCGTGCTGTGGGCCATGAGCTGGTTCAGGGTGTGCTCGGGCGCGAGGTGCCAGGACCGCTCCCAGTGCAGGATGTCCCCTCCGTTGGCCATGGCCGTCGGTAGGTCCGATTCCAGCATCGCGCGGCTCAGCTCGTACGCGCCGTAGAGGGCACCGAGCAGCGCCAACTCGAAGATCCAGCCCGGCACGCGGGGCGCCCGCATCATCCGCCAGACAGCGAAGCTCGTCCGCGCCTCCGAGAGCACGCGAACGGGTTGCCGCGTCGCTGC
>DASTXN010000076.1:0-23478 GCA_035765515.1 Jatrophihabitantaceae bacterium
GCCCGGCAGTGGAGTGCGCTCGTACGTGGGACAGTCCTTCGGCATCAGCCTGTTCGGCGTCAACCACGCGCGTATCCGCGGCAACCACGTGACCGGTAACGGCCGGGGCGGTATCGGCGTGATGGACAACGGCGCGAACAACCCGGGCGCGCGCACGCAGAACCCGAAGGCGAAGCTGCACGGCTCGAGCGACGTGGTGATCGCCCAGAACTCCTTGTCGGCCAACTACAACGGCTGCGCGATCGTCGCCGCGACCCAGAACCTCAGCGGACACCTGTCGCACCTGGTGATCCGCAACAACGTGATCCGCGGCGTCGGCATGACCGAGACCGGGCCGGACGTCGGCGGCATCGTGATCGCCGCCAACCTGCCGAACTCGTCCGTGACGGACGCGATCGTCAGCGACAACAAGGTCATCCGCTCGTTCGAGGGCGGCGTGATCGTCAATTCCGAGGCACCGGGCGCGCACACGAACAACATCGTGGTCACCGGCAACCAGTTGCGACGGAACAACTTCGGCAAGCAGGAGGCGCCGCACACCGCGGGCGTGGTCATCTTCGCCGCGCCGGCGCCCGGCACCGCGAACCGGCTCGTCGTCGTGGCCGGCAACTCGATTACCGGCCAGTTCTACGGCATCTGGTCGAGCGGCTCCAACAACCTGCGCGACTTCGGCAACCACATCGCCGTCATCGGGCACGGGGTTCGCGTCTTCCGCGAATAGTACGGACAGGACGCCGGCGCTAGCCCCTCTTGGCCAGCGCCGGCGTCAGCCGCGCCCGCAGGCCGTCGTCCAGCGTCCCGGCGAACAGGTCGCCGTGCTGCTCGACGCGTTCGAGCACCTGCGCGGACGTGAACGACAGCGGCTTGCCGGCGGCCACCTCGTCCCACGTCACCGGGGTCGACACGGTGGGGGAGTCCTTGGCCCGTAGCGAGTAGGGCGCGACCGTCGTCTTCGCGGGGTTGTTCTGGCTCCAGTCGACGAACACCTTTCCCGGGCGCAGTGACTTCGTCATCCGCGACACGACCAGGTCCGGGTGCTGCTGCTCCAACCGCTCGGCGAGCGTGTGCGCGAATTGAGATGTCAGCTCCGGGTCGTCGACGCTGACCGGCGCGCTGACCTGCATGCCCTTCGACCCGGACGTCTTCGCGAACAACGTCATACCCTCCTCGGCCAGCATGTCCTTGAGCAGCAGGGCCACCTCGCAGCACTCAACGATCGACGCGGGCGCGCCGGGGTCGAGGTCGAAGACGATCAGGTCAGTACGGGGCTTGCGCCGCCGACCTGGGGGTCCCCCCGCTAGCGGGGGAGGGACGAGCCACTGCGGCACGTGCAACTCGAGCGCGGCGAGGTTCGCCAGCCACACCAGCGTGGCCAGCTCTTCCACTACGACGTAGTCGATCGTGTCGCGGTTCTTCGTCGAGCCGGGTGCAGGCAGGTTCACGGTGCGCACCCAATCCGGCGTGCCGCGCGCCGCGTTCTTCTCGAAGAAGAACTTGCCGTCCACACCGTTCGGGTACCGCTTCACCGTTAGCGGCCGGTCGACCAGGTGTGGCAGCAGCACCGGCGCGATGCGTGAGTAGTAGTCGATCACCTCGCCCTTGGTGAAGCCGGTCGCTGGATACAGGACCTTGTCCAGGTTGGAGAGCGTGAGCGTGCGGCCCTCGACATCCACCCGCACGTTGTTGTCACTCATTCGCCGGTCGCCTCCTCGGGTGCCTTGTCGGTGCGCACACCTCGGAACACCGGATGCCGCAGCCGGCCTTCGTTCGTCCAGAGCGCAAACTCCACCTCGACCACGACGGCCGGGTCACACCAGCGCACCACGCGCCCCGGGCTCGCCTGCGGCTGGACGTCCAGGACACAGTTCGCCCGCGACCGGAGTTCGAGCCGCAGCACGGCCGCGGTGCGTCCGTCCAGGCCGCTGCCGACCTTGCCGGCGAGGGTCAGGACGCCGTCCACGTATCGCGCGAGCACCAGCGAGCTCAGCTCGTCCGGGCGGTCGGCAGCGGCCTCCCAGCCGACCACGACGAACTCGCCCGAGCGGACGAAGCGCAGCTTCATCCAGTCGCCGCTGCGCACCCCCGGCCGGTACGGCGAGGCGAGCCGCTTGGCGACCACGCCCTCCAGCCCGTGTTCGTGCGCCGCGGACCGGGTCGCCTCGCCGTCGTCGAAGTACGGGCTCTGCGTCCAGCCCGGCTCCTCGTCCAGCCAGCGGTCCAGGGTGGCGCGCCGCTCGACATACGGGCGTCCGGTGAGGTCCACGCCGTAGCGCCGCAGCAGGTCGAACGCGACGAATGTGACGGGGACGCCGGCCGCGAGCCGGCGTGCCTGCGTCGGGCCGCGTACATGCATCCGGGTCTGCAACAGCTCGAAGGACGGGCGCCCGTCGGCGAAGGCGACGATCTCGCCGTCGAGCAGCGCGTCGCCGGCACCGGTCGCCAGCGTGACCAGCTCCGGATAGGCCGCGCTGACGTCGTTGCCGTTGCGGCTGACGATCCGGATCCCCCGCTCGGACACGTCCAGGAGGGCACGCACGCCGTCCCACTTGAACTCGTACGCCCAGCCCGCGCCGTGGGGCAACGCGTCGACAGCGGTCGCAAGCATGGGCTTCACCACTAGCATTCTTCCCATGCGATCGATCTGGAAGGGCACCGTGTCCTTCGGGCTGGTGAGCATCGGCGTCAAGCTGTACTCGGCGACCGAGGAGAAGGGCGTCTCGTTCCACCAGGTGCGGCGCAGCGATGCATCCCGGATCCGGTACCGCCGCGTGGCCGAGGCGGACGGCGAGGAGGTCGCGTACGGCGACATCGCCAAGGGCTACGAGCTGCCCAGTGGTGAGACGGTCGTGCTCACCGACGAGGACTTCGCGGACCTGCCGCTGCCGACCGCGAAGGTCGTGGACGTGCTGCAGTTCGTGCCGACCGACCAGATCGACCCGATCTACTTCGCGCGCAGCTATTACCTGGAACCCGAGAAGAACGCGGTCAAGCCGTACGTGCTGCTGCGGGATGCGCTCGAGAGCAGCGGCATGGCCGGGTTGGTCAAGGTGGCGATCCGCAACCGCGAGCAACTCGCGACGCTGCGGGTGCGCGAGGGCGTGATCGTGCTTGAGACGATGATCTGGCCGGACGAGGTGCGCGCCGCCGACTTCCCGTTCCTGGACGAGGAGGTCACTTTGCGCGCGCAGGAGAAGCAGATGGCGCGCTCGCTCGTCGAGAGCATGGCGGGCGACTTCGATCCGTCCGAGTACTCGGACGACTACCGCGTCGCGCTGCAGGAGATGATCGACGCGAAGGTCGCCGGGCGCGAGGTCGTCGAGCCCGAGGGCGCGCAACCGCGCGCGGACAACGTGGTCGATCTGATGTCCGCCCTGCGTGCCTCGGTGGACGCGGCCAAGCGCGGCCGCGAGGGGCCCGACGCGAAGAAGTCAGCCGCACAGAAGCCGGCAAAGAAGGCGGCGGCCAAGAAGCCTGCCAAGAAGTCCGCCGCGGCGAAGGCGCCGGCGCAGAAGGCACAGAAGGCCGCTGCTAAGAAACCGGCCGCGAAGAAGTCGTCGGCAAAGAAGACGGCGAAGAAGCCAGCCGCGAAGAAGGCTGCCCGCAAGTCGGCCTAGCCAGCGCCCGCGTCGGCCGCCTTCCCGTGCTCCTTGCGTAGCCTTGCCGGCTCGCCTTTCGCTTCGGGTTGCGTGGCTTTGCAGCGACGGCGGGACAGCTTCTGCTCGTGCGACTTGCGTTTCCGGCCTCTGTTCCAGCCCCCCGCCTCTTCCCCATGATCGACAGCAGGTTGTGGCTGCCCTGGCGGCCGCAACCTACTGTTGATCAACAGTGGGAGTGGGGGTCCGGGCGGACCGCTGTTCGAATTGTGAAGTGACCGTTGGATTCAGCGAATCAACCGAAAATATGGGGCGAAACGCTTGCGAGTGTCCGACGGGTGTACTAATATCGTATGCATGTCGGGGGACATGCCTGAAGCGGAGCCGCTCGTCCTGCTCGCAGAGCTGGACGGGGTTCTCGACAAGCTGCGCGCCACCGACCTGACCGCCCTATCCGGCCCGCAACTGCTGGAGTTCACCCGCGGCTGGGAACGGCATGCCCGCCGTGGGGTGACCGTGCGCCACGCCGCGGTAGCGGAGTTGGATTCCCGGCGGGCTGCCGCCGATACCGGACACGCCAGCACCGCCGCGCTGCTGACCGACCTGCTGCGACTCGACCCCGTCCAAGCCCGCAGGCGGATCCGGGACGCGGCCGAGTTCGCACCGCGCCGCGGACTGTCCGGTGAGCCGTTGCCGCCGGTGCTGCCGCAAACTGCCCACGCGTTGGCCGATGGTGCGATCGGGATCGAGCACGCTCGGGCGATCAGCGACCTGTTCGACCACATTCCCGGCCGAGACGCCGAGACCGAGCAGGACATCGAAGCCGCCGCCCTCCAGGCTGCCGCCGTCTGCGGTCCGCACGAACTGCGCAAGTGGTGCGTGCAGGCCGAAGCAACGCTCAACCAGGACGGGACCGAACCCAAAGAGCAGGTCCAGCGGCGGCTGCGGGGACTGCACGTGATCGACCAGCCCGACGGCAGCGCCAAACTCTCCGGACGGCTCACCCCGTTCGCCGCCGCCGCGCTCCGCGCCATCCTCGGACCACTCTCGGCCCCCGCACCCGCCGAGGACGGGGCCCGGGACGAGCGCACCGCCAGCCAGCGCCGCCACGACGGCCTCGCCGAGGCCTGCAGCCGGCTGCTGCGCTCGGGCACCCTGCCTGACTCCGGCGGGGCGGAGACGACGATCCTGGTCACCATCGACTACCGCGACCTACTCCAGCGCTACTGGAACACGATGGGCGCGACCGCAGCCGGCCAGCACAGCGAGCGGGGTCAGTCGAGCGCCGCGACCGACACGACCGGCAACACTGCCAACACCAGCGCGGCCGCCGGGTATGGGGTGACGTCGTACGGGACGTTAATTCCGGTCGACGAGCTACTGCGCCGCGCCTCCGACGCGAAGATCATCCCCGTCGTGTTGAACGATTCGGGCGGGGTCATGTCCTACGGGCGAAGCAGACGCCTCGCCTCCCCCGCCCAACGAAGAGCCCTCGCCGCCAGAGATGGCGGCTGCGTGCGACCGGGCTGCACCGTGCCCGCCGACTGGTGTGAGGTGAACCATGTCGACCGCTGGGAACACGGCGGCACGACCGACATCGGCAAGATGGCACTGGTCTGCACCCACAACCACGACGACCTCGAACGCGGCGCCTCCATCGTCATGATCAACGGACGCGCGCACTGGATCGAACCCGCCTGGATCGATCCGTCACAGACACCGAGGTTGAACACCGCCCACCACCTGCCCCGCATCTTCACCGACGACCTCGGCACTGCCCTCGACCGTCCACAAGACAGCGAGCAATAACCCCGGCGGACGGCAGGCAACCACACGAGCCGGTCCCGGCTGGAAGCCGCCGAAGCCAACGGCACCGCGGGAGGCACAGGCGAGCACCCGCACGAAGCAACTCGCACAAGCCGTCTAACCGAACCGGGCTGGAAGCCGCCGAAGCCAGCGGCAACGCGGGAGGCACAGGCGACCACCCACCCAGCACAACCCGACCATCCGCACCGTGCTGGCGATCTAGGGCGACAACGCGGCCCCATTAGGCTGCGGCTGTGGCGAAGAATCCGTATCGCAACGCACCGACCGCACGCTTGTCCGACGCCGAGCTGCCCCCGCTCGACCCGGACTCGCCGCCCTGGCCGCGCCACACCGTGGCGGTAGGCGGGGTGGACGTCAACGTGACGCACGCCGAGGCCACGGTCGAGGGCGCCGAACCCGCGCTGCTGGTACACGGGCTCGGCGGCTCGACGAACAACTGGACCGATCTGGCGGGCCTGCTGCGCACCCGCCTGGACGTCGAGGCGATCGACTTGCCCGGGCACGGACGTTCCGGGCCCGCCCCGGACGGCGACTACTCGCAGCGCGCGCTCGCGCGGGCCGTCATCGGCTATCTGGAGCGATCCGGACGCGGACCGGTGCACCTGATCGGCAACTCGATGGGCGGCGCGGTCTCCCTGCGGGTCGCCAGCAGCCGGCCCGACCTCGTCCGCACCCTCACCCTCATCTCACCGGCGGTCCCGGACGTGCGCCGGCTGCGGGCGCATCCGCTCAAGCACGATCCGCGCATGGCGTTGCTCGTCGTGCCGGGGATCGGCGGGATGGCGCTGCGGCGGTTGGGCCGCACCGCCGTCGAAGCCCGGGTGAAGGCCACGATCGCGCTGTGTCTGGCCGATCCGCACCGGTACCCCGCGACCCGTCTGGAGCAGGACATCGCCGAGGCACGCGAGCGCATGCGGATGCCGTGGGCGAACGAGGCGATGTTGCGTTCGATGCGCGGACTGGCCCGGGTGCAGTTCCTGCAGGCGCGCGCGACCTGGGACGCGATGCGCGCGATCACGGCACCGTCGCTGGTGCTCTGGGGCGACACGGACCGGCTGGTCGCGCCGGACCTGGCCGGCTTCGTCGCCGCGGCCATTCCCGACTCGCGCCAGCTCGTGCTCGAGCGCATGGGGCACACCGCGATGATGGAGGACCCGGTAACCACGGCGCGCGCGATCCTCGCGTTGATCGAAGACTCCGTCCCGGCACGAAACTGAGAACGCCGCGCCGCCTGCCGGATCGACGGCGGGCGCTGTGGCAACCTGAGGAGCGTGGACGACGAGTGGACGCGGACCAGCGCCGTCACCACCGACCGCTCGCACACCGGCGAGCGTGACCGCGACATCGCCGCGGCCCGGCGTGCGGCCGCCACGTTCGGCGGCGAATACCAGCGCGGTAATGCGCAGCGGGCCGTCCGGGGGTTCGTGGCGCGGTACGGCTGGCGCGCCTATGCACTACCGCTGCTCGCGGTGATCACCGTCGCGGCCCTGGCCACGATGCGCAACCCGTCCACCTCGCACAACCACAACGCGGGCCCGGCGAACCCCGGCGCGAGCACCTCCAGCCGGCCGCCGTCCGCAGCGGGCAACACGACGTTGAAGTCGGACGCGCCGAAGGGCAACGCCAACGACGTAGCCCTCAAGGCCGCCGCGCTGCCGGCCGGCGCGAGTTTCACCCATGCGGGCAACGGCACGTTCCGGGTGCTGAAGGGCACCACCAAGGTGTTCGGGACCGGCTCCCCGGTGCACCGCTACGACATCGAGGTCGAGAACGGGATCACCGGCATCAACCTCACCCAGTTCGCCAATCTGGTCGACGCCACGCTGGCCGATCCGCGCTCGTGGTCCGGCCACGGCGTCGCACTGCAGCGGGTCGACTCCGGACCGGTCGACTTCCACGTGACGATGACGTCGATGATGACCGTGCGGCAACTGTGCGGCTACGACATCCACATCGAGACTTCGTGCTTCGTGCCGGCCGGCGGCACCAGCCCGGTGAACCGCGTGGTGATCGACGACGCCCGGTGGGTGCGCGGCGCCGCGGCGTACGTCGGCGACCTGAACGCGTACCGCCAGTACCTGATCAACCACGAGGACGGGCACGCGTTGGGCCATCAGCACGCGCACGAGTGCCTGTCCGGCGGACTCGCCCCGGCGATGATGCAGCAGACGATCGGGCTCACCGACCCGAACACCGGCAAGCTCTGCCAGGCGAACCCCTGGCCGTACCCGCCCGGCGTCAAGGACGCCCCCGGAGCCGAGCAGCCCGACACCGACCAGAACAGCGAGTTCCGCTTCAACGGCGACTGAGGTCCGGCGTATCGCGCGCCGTAGGCTGGGCGGGAATGCAGGACCCCGGCGCCGCGGTTCTGCTAGGGACAAGTGGCTGTCGTCCAGCCAGCTCGCAGAACCAGTGAGGACCGTGTCGTGTCACTGCCGCCGCTCGTGGAACCCGCCGAGTCGCTCTCCGTCGACGAGGTGCGCCGCTACAGCCGCCACCTGATCATCCCGGACGTCGCCATGGCCGGGCAGAAGCGGCTGAAGAACTCCAAGGTGCTGGCGATCGGCGCCGGCGGCCTGGGCTCGCCGACGCTGATGTACCTCGCCGCGGCCGGCGTCGGCACGCTCGGGATCATCGACTTCGACGTGGTGGACGAGTCGAACCTGCAGCGCCAGATCATCCACGGGCAGAGCGACATCGGCCGCTCCAAGGCCGAGTCGGCGCGCAACTCGATCCTCGAGATCAACCCGCTGATCACGGTGAACCTGCATGAGGAGCGGCTGGACTCGTCCAACGTCATGGACATCTTCAGCCAGTACGACCTCATCGTCGACGGCACCGACAACTTCGCCACGCGCTACTTGGTGAACGACGCCTGCGTGCTGCTCGGCAAGCCGTACGTGTGGGGCTCGATCTATCGCTTCGACGGCCAGGCGTCGGTGTTCTGGGCCGAGCACGGGCCGTGCTACCGCTGCCTCTACCCGGAGCCGCCGCCGCCGGGCATGGTCCCGTCCTGCGCCGAGGGCGGCGTGCTGGGCGTGCTCTGCGGGACGATCGGCGCCCTGCAGACCAACGAGGCGATCAAGCTGCTGACCGGCATCGGTGAGCCGCTGCTCGGATCGCTCATGGTCTACGACGCGCTCGAGATGGAGTTCCGCAAGATCAAGGTGCGCAAGGACCCGAACTGCGCGGTGTGCGGGGAGAACCCAACCGTCACCGAGCTGATCGACTACGAGGCGTTCTGCGGCGTCGTGTCCGAGGAGGCCCAGCAGGCCGCCGTCGGTTCGACGATCACCGCCACCGAACTCAAGGACCTGCTCGACTCGGACAAGCCCATCTATCTGGTGGACGTGCGCGAGCCGGCCGAGTACGAGATCGTGTCGATCCCCGGCGCGACCCTGATCCCCAAGGACGAGATCCTGCGTGGCGACGCCCTGGCCTCGTTGCCGCAGAACAAGCAGATCGTCATGTACTGCAAGACGGGTGTTCGCTCGGCCGAGACGCTGGCCGCGGTCAAGGCGGCCGGGTTCGCCGACGCCGTCCACGTGCAGGGCGGCGTGACGGCCTGGGTCAACCAGATCGATCCCAGCCTGCCGTCCTACTGACCCAAGGAGATCAGCGGACGATCGGCTCGCCGACCAAGTCGATGCCGGCGGCTCGCAGCTCGTCGAGCGCGCGGCTGACCGTCGCGGCGGCCACGCCTGCCGTGAGGTCGAGGCGCACCGTGGTCGCGAAGCCCGCGCGGGCCGCGTCCAGGGCGGTGGCGCGCACGCAGTGATCGGTGGCGATGCCGACGACCTCGACGGCGTCCACGTCCCGCTCGCGTAGCCAGTCGGTGAGCGGGACGCCGTCGCTGGTGCCCTCGAAGCCCGAATAGGCGGCGGCGTGCTCGCCCTTGTCGAAGGTCACGTCGATCGCGGACGTGTCCAGCTCCGGATGCAGCTCGACGCCTGCGGTTCCGACGACACAGTGCGCGGGCCAGGTGTCGACGAAGTCGGGGTGCTCGGAGAAGTGTGCGCCGGGGTCGACGTGGTGGTCGCGGGTCGCGACCGCGTGATCGAACCCGCCCGCTGCGAGCCGCCTGCTGATCGCCCGCGCGACGTCCGTCCCGCCCGCCACCGCGAGCGACCCGCCCTCGCAGAAGTCGTTCTGCACGTCCACAACGATTATCGACCGCGCCATTCGCTCACAGTAGTAAAGGCGACCCACCACGCGATGAGCGCTTGCGCGAAGAGCCCGCGCGCCGCGCGACGAAGGAGCTGCGGCTCGGATCGCGCGATCCGGCCTGTTTTTTGGGCCGGTCGAAGATCCGATCAAGCGCGGGTGGGAATTGCCGGTTCGCCGCGGGAGAGCTTGAGCCCGTCCCAGGGCAGGGTCACCATCGCGGCACGCAGCAACTCGCGGGACTCGTCCAACGACGGCGCACCCTCGACGCGCGAGCCGCCGCGCAGTAGCGGGCGTTGCAGCAGGCGCTGTCCCTCGGCCAGCTCGGGCACCGTCCCGGTGATCACGATCTCCTCGATCGCGGTGCCGCTCGGTTTGTGTGCCCGGATCGCGGTCTTTCGCCCGCCGCGGCTGGCCTTGTCCTCGGACCGTTTCGCGACCGGGCGCCCGTCGACCTCGACCAGCTTGTAGACCATGCCGGAAGTCGGCGCACCCGAGCCGGTGACCACTGCGGTGCCGGCGCCGTAGACGTCGACCGGCGCGGCGGCGAGGGCGGCGATCGCGAACTCGTCCAGGTCGCCGCTGACGACGATGCGGGTGCGCGTAGCGCCGAGCTGATCCAGCTGTTCGCGTGCGTGCCGGGCCATGACGCCCAGGTCGCCGGAGTCGATGCGGATCGCGCCGAGTCCTGGTCCGGCGACCTCGACCGCGGTCTCGATGCCACGCGCGATGTCGTACGTGTCCACCAGCAGCGTGGTGTCCGGCCCGAACGCTTCCACCTGCGAGGCGAACGCGGCCCGCTCGTCGTCGTGCAGCAAGGTGAACGCGTGTGCCGCGGTGCCGGTCGTGGGCACGCCGTAGCGCGCGCCCGCGGCCAGATTGGACGTCGAGGCGAAGCCGGCCAGGTACGCCGCGCGCGCGGACGCGATCGCGGCCTGTTCGTGCGTGCGCCGCGAACCCATCTCGATGATCGGCCGGCCCGCGGCTGCAGTGACCATACGAGCTGCCGCGGACGCGATCGCCGAATCGTGATTGAGGATCGAGAGCACGACCGTCTCCAGCACAACCGCCTCGGCGAACGTGGCGGAGACGGTGAGGATCGGCGAGTGCGGGAAGTACAGCTCGCCTTCGGGGTAGCCGTCGACGTCCCCGCCGAACCGGTAGTCGGCCAGGAACGCGGCCCCGGCCTCGGTCACGACCCCGCGTTCGCGCAGCCGCGCCACCTCGTCCCCGTCGAAGCGGAAATCCGCGATGGCATCGAGCACCCGCTCGGTTCCGGCGACAACGCCGAAGCGCCGGCCGTCGGGCAGCCGCCGCGCGAACACCTCGAACACGCAGCGGCGTGCGGCGGTGCCGTCGCGCAGGGCCGCATCGAGCATGGTCAGCTCGTAGTGGTCGGTGAGCAGCGCAGTCGCCGAGCGGGACTCGTCCATCATCGCCTCCGCCATGGCCGCATCGGGCCGATCGCCGATCCCGCGCCCGCGAGCAGGTAGCCGCCGAGTGCGAACCAGATGCCGAGGTCGGCGTTGTCGAGCGCGCCGCTGCTGGTTCCGAACAGGTCGTGGCTGGCCAGCGAGTACCGCGAGAGCGCGTAATAGGTGAACGCCGCGCCGACCAGACCGAGGAAGAACCCGGCCAGCCGCAGCCCGTTCGAGCGGCGCGTCGGCAGGTTAGCGGCGAATCCGATAATGATCAGCGCGATGAGCAGCACCCAGCACAGCCAGGTGAAGTAGGCGACGGTCGGCCCGGGCTTGCCACCGGCGGGAAAGTGCTCCAGGTTCTGCCGCAGGGCCGCGAAGTCGATTTCGCTCACCGCGTCGCCGCGCGCAGCCAGCTTGCGCCACTCCAGCGTGGTGAACGACAGGATCAGCATGATTGCGCCCGCCGAAACCAGCACGATGCCCGCGATGCCGATGCGCCGGCCGTCCGGTCCGGTCCGCGGAATCTGTACCTGGCGGTGCAGGAACCGGGGCCATGGCGGGATCCACACCCAGGTCGGGCCGGGCAGCGGCGGACGCAGCACGCGGGGCATCCGCGGCGCGCGCGCGGCCGGGGCGCTGTGCCCGGTGCCCACCTGGTCGACGCTCACCTGAGGAAACCTACCGACGGCGGCTGATCATCGCGCGACCGACGTGCCACGATGGAACGATGTCAGGCACGCTCGCACCGCAGCGCGAGGCGGCGGAGCAGGCCGGTACCGACACGCTGGCCGATCCGGACCGTCCGTGGATCACGATCGTCTGGAACGATCCCATCAACCTGATGTCCTACGTCACGCACGTGTTCATGACCGTGTTCGGGTACCCGAAGGCGAAGGCGGAGAAGTTGATGCTGGACGTGCACCACCGGGGCCGGGCCGTCGTGTCCAGCGGTACCCGCGAGCGCATGGAGCTGGACGTCGCCACCCTGCACGGCTACGGCCTCTGGGCCACCCTGGAGCAGCAGACGTGAAAGAAACCACGTGAAGGTGAACCCGGCAGGCGCCGGCGCGGTGCGCGTACGGCTGGCGGCGCCCGAGGCGGACACGCTCGCGTCCCTGCTCACCGACCTGGTCGCCGCGCTGCAGCCGGACGGCCTGGACCCCAGCGACCCGGTGTACCGCCGGCTCTACCCGGATGGCTACCAGGGCAACGCCGAGGCCGCGGACGCGTTCCGCTCGCTGACCGAGTCCTCGCTGCGCACCGAGCGCCTGCAGCGGGCTGAGCAGTGCCTGGCCGGTCTGGCTGCCGCCGGCAAGAGCGCGAACCGCAAGATGGACGTCACCCTCGCGCCGGACGCAGTCGAGCGCTGGCTGCGGGTACTCAACGACATGCGCCTCGCGATCGGGACCCGGATCGGCATCACCGAGGACGACGAGTACGACTTCGATCCGAACGATCCGGCGTCGATGCCGCGCTCGATCTACGCCTACCTGACCGGCGTGCAGGACGCCGTCGTCCGGGCGCGGATGGGCTGACCAGTATTCTGGGCCCGTGCTGACCATCGACCGGGCGACCCACGATGCGATCGTCGCGCACGCGCGTCGCGACCACCCGGACGAGGCGTGTGGCGTGGTTGCAGGCCCGGCCGGCACCGATCGTCCCGCCCGGTTCATCCCGATGTTGAACGCCGCCCGCTCGCCCACGTTCTACGAGTTCGACTCCGCCGACCTGCTGCAGCTGTACAAGGAGCTGGACGCGAACGACGAGGAGCCGGTGGTCATCTACCACTCCCACACCGCGACCGAGGCCTACCCGTCGCGCACCGACATCTCCTACGCCTCCGAGCCGAACGCGCATTACGTCCTCGTTTCGACGCGTGAGCCGGACGTCACCGAGTTCCGCTCGTTCCGGATCGTGGACGGTGTAGTGACGGAAGAGCCGGTCGAGGTGGTCGATTCCTGAACCACCCCGCGGCGGTGGGACGATCCAGGCGCCGCCGCGCGTTGTCCCTACAGGCAGAGCATCACTTTCCGCATTCGACAGGAGCAGCCCAGCCATGGCCATCGAGGTCAAGATCCCCACGATCCTGCGCACGTACACGAACGGTGAGAAGGCCGTCGAGGGCAAGGGCGACACGCTCGCCGCGCTGATCGACGACCTGGACGCCAACCACCCGGGTCTGAAGGGCCGCCTGATCACCGACGACGGCAGCCTGCACCGGTTCGTGAATGTGTACGTCAACGACGAGGACGTGCGCTTCACCGGGTCGCTGGACACGGCGCTCAAAGACGGCGACGCCGTCACGGTGCTGCCGGCAGTCGCTGGAGGCTGAGCCCGCCGTGACTCGCTACGAGTCGCTGATCGACGCGCTGGGCAACACCCCGCTCGTCGGCCTGCCGAACCTGTCCCCCCGCTGGGACGGGGACAACCCCGTGCGCCTGTGGGCCAAGCTCGAGGACCGCAACCCGACTGGCTCGATCAAGGACCGCGCGGCGCTGGCGATGATCCGCGCGGCAGAGGCGGACGGACGGCTCACGCCCGGCTGCACGATCCTGGAGCCGACGTCCGGCAACACCGGCATCGCGCTGGCGATGGCCGCAAAGCTCGCCGGTTACGGGCTTGTTTGCGTGATGCCGGAGAACACGTCCGTCGAACGGCGCCAGCTGCTGGAGATGTTCGGCGCGCGGATCATCTCCTCGCCCGCCGCCGGCGGCTCGAACCAGGCGGTGGCGACCGCCAAGGAGCTCGCGGCGCAGTACCCGGACTGGGTGATGCTCTACCAGTACGGCAACCCCGCGAACGCGCAGGCGCACTACGAGGGCACCGGGCCGGAGATCCTGCGCGACCTGCCCGAGATCACCCACTTCGTCGCGGGCCTCGGCACCACCGGCACGCTGATGGGCGCCGGCCGCTACCTGCGCGAAAAGGTGCCGGACGTGCAGATCATCGCCGCCGAGCCGCGGTACGGCGAGCTGGTCTACGGGCTTCGCAATATCGACGAGGGCTTCGTCCCCGAGCTGTACGACGACTCGGTGCTGACGTCGCGCTTCTCGGTGACCTCGTACGACGCGCTGCGCCGCACCCGTGACCTGATCGAGCACGAGGGCATCTTCGCCGGCATCTCCTCCGGCGCGATCCTGCACGCGGCGCTGTCGATCGCCGACCGGGTCGCCGCCCGAGGTGAGCGTGCCGACGTCGCGTTCGTCGTCGCGGACGGCGGCTGGAAGTACCTGTCGACCGGCGCCTACTCCGGCTCGCTGCAGGAGGCCGCCGAGAAGCTCGAAGGCCAGCTCTGGGCTTAGTCCCTCCCGCTCCTTCGTTGCGCGGCGCGCGGGCTCTTCGCGCTGGGGGCACCTCCCGCTTGCGGGGGAGCTCATCGCGTGAGCGGTTGCGTGCTACCGCCAACAGTGCGCGAATTAGTCGGGGTCTGCTGGCAACAATGCGAGCAGACCCCGATCAGCTGGCGCCACCGTCCCGGCCCTAGTGCTTGGGTTTGCCAGTCAGGGCATCCCGGGTGGCCGATCCGTGCGGGCTATCAGGCTGACGACTAGCCTTATCGTCCGTGAGTTCCTCGCTGCCTGAGCGGATGCGCGGGGTCTGGCACGAGGCGCGCGAGAACAACCGGCGCCCCGAGAACAAGACCAAGCCGCGCTTCGATCCCGGCAGCTGGAGCGGCGCGCTGGCGATGATGTGCGCCTTCACCGCGCTGCTGTGGATCGTCCAGCTGATCAACGCCGGCGACGGCTACGGGCTGAACCGCTTCGGCATGCACCCGCGCGAAGTAGACGGGCTGTGGGGCATCGTCACCGAGCCGTTCCTGCACGACAGCTACGGGCACCTGGTGTCCAACACCCTGCCGGTGCTGCTGGTCGGCTGGGCCGTCATGATCTCCGGCCTGCGCAACTGGCTGACCGTCACCGCCATCGTGATCCTGCTCGGCGACGCAGCGACCTGGCTCGCGGCACCGTCCGGGACGATCGTCGGCGCGAACGCGCTCGTGTTCGGCTGGCTGGGTTACCTGATCGCGCGCGCGGTCGTGTCCCGCAAGCTGCGCTGGATCATCACCGCCGCGATCGTCCTGTTGATCTTCGGGACACTGCTGGGCAACCTGCTGCCCAGCTACCACTCCACCCACTCCTGGCAGGCGCATCTGTGCGGGTTCGGCGCGGGCGTGTTGGCCGGCGCCGTGCTGCATCCGCGGACCCCGAGCAAGCGGCGTGGGCGCCGCGGGCGGCCCGGAACCCGCGCCACCGAGGACACGCCCGTATCCTGACCAGCGTGCATCCCACAGCGGCCGCGAATCCCTATGCGCCGATCGGCATGATCGACTCCGGGGTCGGCGGCCTGACGGTGGCGCGCGCTGTGCTCGACCAGTTGCCGCACGAGCAGCTGCTGTACCTGGGCGACACCGCGAACAGCCCGTACGGACCGAAGCCGATCGCCGAGGTCCGCGCGTACGCGCTCGCGATGATGGACGAGCTGGTGGCGACCGGCGTGAAGGCGCTCGTGATCGCCTGCAACTCGGCCAGCTCCGCGTGCCTGGCCGACGCCCGCGAGCGCTACGACGTCCCGGTGATCGAGGTGGTGCGCCCGGCCGTCCGGCGCGCGGTGGCCGCGACGCGCAACGGCCGCGTCGGAGTCATCGGCACGACCGCCACGATCACCAGCGGTGCGTACCAGGACGCCTTCGCGGCAGCGGCCGGTATCGAGGTGTTCGCGGCGGCGTGCCCGCAGTTCGCCGAGTTCGTGGAGCGGGGCGTGACGAGCGGACGGCAGCTGCTGGGCCTGGCCGAGTCCTACCTCGCGCCGCTGAACGCCGCCGGCGTCGACACGCTGGTGCTCGGCTGCACGCACTACCCGCTGCTCACCGGCCTGCTGTCCGTCGTCATGGGCGAGCAGGTAACGCTCGTGTCCAGCGCGGAGGAGACCGCGAAGGACGTCTACAAGGTGCTCACCGAGCAGGGCTCGCTCCGTCCGGACGACGCCCCCGAACCCCGCCACGAGTTCCGCACCACCGGGCCGTCCGCGGGATTCATCCGGCTCAGCCGTCGCTTCCTCGGCCCGGACGTGGTGCGCGCCGTCGACGCGGCGACCACCGAATCCAGTCCCGCCTTATCCGTCCATGGGGGTGCGCTGCAGTGAAGCTGACCGTGCTGGGTTGTTCCGGCAGCGTCCCCGGTCCGGACTCGCCCGCGTCCGGGTACCTGATCCAGGACGAGGGCTACACGTTGCTGCTCGACCTCGGGCACGGCGCGTTCGGCGCACTGCAGCGGTACCTGGACCCGTCCGCCGTGGACGCGATCGTCGTCAGCCATCTGCACGCCGACCATTGCATCGACCTGACCGCGTACATCGTCGCGCTGCGCTACGGCTGCGACGCGCGGTACAAGCTGGCCGGCCCGGAGGGACGTATCCCGCTGGTCGGCCCGGCCGGCACGCGCGACCGGCTCGAGGCCGCGTACGACCCGCTCGCGCGCAAGCTTGCGCTGCAGGAGCTGTTCGGGTTCTCCAAGCCCACGGACATGCAGCTCGGACCGTTCGCGCTGTCGTTCGCGTCGGTCAACCATCCGACCCCGACAACCGCGGTGCGCATTGCGCAGGGCGATCGCGCGCTCGTCTACTCGGCGGACACCGGTGAGTCGCAGGCGCTGGTCGACCTCGCGCAGGGCGCCGATGCGTTCCTGTGCGAGGCGTCGTTCGGCCCGGACGACGAGTACGTGCCCGACCTGCACCTGACCGGGCGGCAGGCCGGCGAGCACGCCGAACGTGCCGGTGTCGGCAAGCTGATCGTCACGCACGTGCCGCCGTGGGCTTCACCGGCTGTGCAGGCCGAGGAGGCCGCGTCCGCGTTCGGCGGGCCCGTCGAGCTGGCCCGCCCCGGCGCCCAGTACACGATCTAGCTGACCGCGCCCACCTTGACCGTGACGGTGCCGGCGCCGGGGTCGGACGCGACCTGCAGCGTTGTTGAGTTCGGCGCCGAGACCACGTGCCCGCCGCTGACCGTCACCGTGTAGCCGTCCGGGTACTGGATCGCCGGAACGGCCACGGTCGTGAGCGCGCCCGCCGGGAACGTCCCCGATCCGTCGACGCGAGCCGTCGAGTAGGTCAGGGCGAACGTCCCGCCGCTGAACGACCATGTCTTCGGCGTCCCGGCCACCGCCTGCGGGTACGGCTCGGCCAGCGTCTTCAGCTTCGCGGTCAGCACGTTCGCGCCCGTCGGCGGCTGCGACGGGTCGAGCACCAAGGCCTGGCCGTCCGGCGAGGAGCTGGTCTTGTCGTTGCCCGTGTACGCCCACTCCGTCCAGCCGAGCATGTTCCTGTCGGCCTTGGCGACGTCCCCGGCGAGGTTGGCCAGATCCTGCGTCGCCCCGAACTCGGTCATCAGCCACGGCAGCCGGTACTTCGCCGGATACCGCTTGGCGGTTGCGATCGTGATGTCGTCCAGGGGCGTGCACAGCAGGTTCGTCTGGAACTCCGACTCGGTGGGGCAGTAGACGTGGAACGAGAACCCGATTTCCGGGTCGTCGATCTTGCCCAGGTTGTTCGCGTCGACCGTGGACATCAGCACGTTCGGTTCGACCCACACGATGTGCCGGGTGTCCACGGTGCGGATCGCCGTGGTCACCCGCTGGTAGAACGCGGTGAGCGTGTGGTCGAAGATCGGGCAGCCCAGCAGCGGGATCGCGCACGGCTCCCACAGCGTGCCGGGCCACGGCTCGTTCATCACCTCGTAGCCGGCGACGGACGGCGTGGACGCGAACCGCGCGGCGACGTGCGCCCATGCGGCGGCGTAGTGGTCCTGCAGTCCGATTCCGTCCGAGGCCTTCGCGTTGCTCCAGAACGAGTCCCAGGCCGCTTCCTCGGCGAAGTTCGCGAAGTAGTTGCCCGGGAACCCGTTGGACGGGTTGGGCCGGCCGTGATCGAGCACCGCCCACGCGGGCGCGCCCTCGCCTTGGAACTTCTCGTTGTAGAGGTCCTGGTGGAAGTCCAGGATCGAGACGATGCCGTGCGCGGCGAGGGTCTGCACGGTGTCCGCGATCGAGTCGAGGTACGCCTCGTCGTAGACGCCCGGCTGCGGCTCGACCGCGGCCCAGATCACGCCCACGCGCATCGCGTCGAAGCCGTTCTGCGCCAGGAACGCCGCGTCATCCGCGCCGAAGCCATCGGCACTGGGCTCGTACGGCGGCACCTTGAACACCTGGTTGAGCCCGTGCAGGATCACGGCCCGTCCGTCCGCGTCGGTGAGCCACATGCCTGCGTGCCCGAGCGGTGCGGACGTGAGCGCGGCGGTGGTCGGCACCGTGCTGTCCGCGGCCGCGTCGGGCTGGACGGCCACGGCGAGCCCGGCGGCCGCGAGCAGCGCGCAGGCGATGGCGGCGAGACGGCGTACCGGACGGTGCTGGCGCATGCGGCCCTCCACGGGATGCGGCGTGCGGCTCACGTTAGAACGGGTTCTAGTGGTGCGCGAGTCGAGCACATGCTTGTTGACGCCCCGCCAACACGGCAGACTGGGGACGTGACGACCGCCGAAGCCCCGCGCTGGCGCCGGCTGGGGCCGGACGAGCGCCGCGAGCAGATCCTGGACTGCGCCGTCCGGCTGTTCGGCGAGCGGCCGTACGCGGCGGTGTCGACGACCGACATCGCGCACGCCGCGGGCGTGGCGCGCGGCCTGCTCAACCACTACTTCGGCACCAAGCGCGACCTGTACTTGGAGGTCGTCAAGGCGATGGTGCAGCTGCCGGACGTCGCCGACGTGCTGCCCCCGGGCGGCACGCTGCACGAGCGCGTCGCGGCAAGCGTCACCTGGTTCCTCGACACCGTCGGCGAGCACGGCCGCACGTTCGTCGCGGTGACGGGCGCGGAGGGCGTCGGCGCCGATCCCGAGGTGGAGCGGATCCTGAACACCGCAGACGACGTCGCTGCGGGCAAGGTGCTCGAGGCGATCGGCATGCCCGAGCACGAGCGACGTCCCGAGCACGTCGCGATGATCCGCGCGTACGGCGGTCTGGTGAAGGCGGCCATGCGCGAGTGGATCGACCGCGAATCGCTCAGCCGCGCGCAGGTGCACACGTTGCTGTGCAGCGCGCTCGTCGCGATCGTCCAGGACGCGCTGCCCACTGCTGCGCGCGAAGCGGCGGTCAGCCGGCCAGGAAGCTGAGCCGCACCTGGCGGGTCGCGTTATCGACGTTCGTGTCGACGAGGCAGATCGACTGCCAGGTGCCCAGCTGCAGCCGTCCGTCCACGACGGGCACCGTGGTCGACGGCGCGATGAAGGCCGGAAGCACGTGGTCGCGGCCGTGCCCGGACGATCCGTGCCGGTGCCGCCATCGGTCGTCCCGTGGCAGGAGTTCGTCCAGGATGGCGAGCAGGTCGTCGTCGCTGCCGGCTCCTGTCTCCAGGATCGCCACGCCCGCGGTCGCGTGCGGGGTGAACACGTTCAGCAGCCCGTCCCCGCCGCCGCGCACGACCTGCGCGCACTCGTCGGTGAGGTCGTGGACGGTGGGCCTTCCTCCGGTGCGGATCTCGATCGTCTGGGTGCGCATATGTCCATCCTGCCCGCGCCCTGCCCCGTTCGGTGTACAAGATCGCTCGCGCCACGTGCGAGAGTGGTCGGGTGCAGGTAGGCATCCTCGGACCGCTGGAGGTGCGCGGTGACGACGGCGCGACGCTGGTCGTCGCGGGCGCACGTCTGCGGTCGCTGCTGACCTGCCTGGCACTGCACGCGGGACGGGCGGTAAGCGTGCCGGCGCTGGTCGACGCCGTGTGGGGCGAAGCGCCGCCTTCGGACGAGGCGAACGCGTTGCAGACCCTGGTGTCCCGGCTGCGCCGGGCGCTGGGCGCAGCCGGGCTGATCACCCAGTCGCCGGCGGGCTACCGGCTCGAGGTGCAGGAGCACGACGTCGACGCGCACCGTTTCGAGCGGATCGCCACAGACGCGGCTGCTGCGATGCGATCAGGCGATGCCGACACCGCAGCACGCGGGTTCGACGCCGCGCTGGCGCTGTGGCGGGGACCGGCGCTGGCCGACGCGGGGGAGAGCGGCGAGGCGGACGCAGCGCGGCTCGCCGACCTGCGGCTGTCCGTCCAGCTCGACCGCGTCGACGCGCTGCTCGCTCTCGGGCGCACCGCGGGCCTGGTCGCCCAGCTGGAGGCGCTGCTGGTCGACCGACCGCTGGACGAGCGGCTGACCGGTCAGCTGATGCGCGCGCTCGCCGCGACCGGCCGGCAGGCCGAGGCGCTGGCCGCGTACGAGCGGCTGCGGGCGCGGCTGGCCGACGAACTGGGCGTGGACCCCTCGGCCGATCTGCAGGCGGTGCACGTGGCGGTGCTGCGCGGCGAGGTGATGGCCCCCGGCGCCGCGCCCGCGGCGGACGATCCGGCGCCACCGCGGCGGACCAACCTCAAGGCGCAGCTGACCAGCTTCGTCGGGCGCGAGGACGAGGTGTCGCGCATCGGCAAGGCCTTGGAGCTGAACCGGTTGGTCACCCTGGTCGGTCCCGGTGGTGCCGGCAAGACGCGACTGGCCGCCGAGGCCGCGGCGACGATCCTGGACCGGGCTGCGGACGGCGTCTGGCTGGTGGAGCTCGCGCCGCTGACCGACGCGGGCGACCTGCCGCAGACCGTGCTGGGTTCGCTCGGCATCCGCGAGGCCCACCTGCTCGCGCGCCACACCCAGCTGTCCGCCCGGGACGCGCTCAGCCGGCTGCGCGAGACGCTGGCCGACCGCGAACTGGTGCTGATCCTGGACAACTGCGAGCACCTGGTCGAGGCGAGCGCGCGTCTGGCCGGGCACCTGCTGGCCGAGTGCCCGCGGCTGCGGGTGCTGACCACGAGCCGCGAGCCACTGGGTATCACCGGCGAGGTGCTCCTCGTCGTCCCGCCGCTGGGCCAGCCGGAGCCGACCGCACCGCCGGCCGAGGCTCTGGAATACCCGGCGGTCCGGCTGTTCGCGGACCGGGCCGCGGCGGTCGTCCCGGACTTCGACGTGAACGAGGCGGCGATCCCAACCGTCATCGAGATCGTCCGCCGCCTGGACGGATTGCCGCTGGCCATCGAGCTCGCCGCCGCACGACTGCGCGGGATGTCGCTGACCGAGATCGCGACCCGGCTGTCCGACCGGTTCCGGCTGCTGACGGGTGGCAGCCGCACCGCGATGCCCCGGCACCGCACGCTGCGAGCAGTCGTCGAATGGAGCTGGGATCTGCTCGCGCCGGCCGAACGCGCGCTCGTCGAGCGGCTGGCGGTGTTCCCGGCCGGCGCGACGGTGGACAGCGCTACGGCGGTGTGCGCGGACGCCGACGTGCCCGGCGACGACGTCGCGGACCTGCTCGCATCGCTCGTTGACAAGTCGCTGCTGCAACCGGTCGACGGTGGTAGTCGCGTCCGCATGCTGGAGACGATTCGCGAGTACGGGCTGGAGCGCCTGGCCGACTCGGGCGTGCTCGACGAGCTGCGCCGCCGGCACGCGGACTACTTCGCTGCGCTGCTCGCCGAGGCGCAGCCCCGCCTGCTCGGGGCCGAACAGCTGCCGTGGTTCAAGATGCTGCGCGCCGAGCGGGAGAACATCCTCGCGGCGATCCGCTTCCGTACCGACAGCGGCGACCCGGACGGCGCGCTCGAGATCGCGGTGACGCTCGCCGGCTTTGCGATGCTTCTCGGCAACCACGCGGAGGTGCCGATACTGATCGGCGACGCGCTGAACGCGCAGGGTCACCGCGACAAGCGGTTGTTCTGGCTGGGCGAGGCGCTCTACACGATGAACAGCGTCATGGGGAGCGCGGATACCGGCGGCGCGAGTACCGAAGCCGCGATGAATCGCATGCAGGAGGTCCGCGCACACCTTGACGAGCTGGACCTCGCGCTGCATCCGCTGATCGGGATCGTGCGCGTGGCAGTGGCGTACTTCGCCGGTGACGGTGAACGGGCCGAACGCTATGTCGACGAGGCGTTGAACTGCGGGAACGACTGGACGGCGGCCTCGGTGCTGATGTTCCGCGGCAGCATGGCGGAGAACACCGGCGACCTCGCGGGGATGCGCGCGGACATCCTCGCGGCACTCGCGGAGTTCCGCCGGCTGGGCGAGCGTTGGGGAACTGCCAGCTCGCTTCGCGCCATCGCCCAGCTGTACACCATCGACGGCGACCTGGATGCCGCCGAGGCGTGTTACACCGAGGCGCTGGAGCTCATGTCGCAGCTGGGTTCGACCGACGACGAGGGGTTCCTTCGGGTACGGCTGGCGGATCTGCGGATGCGACGCGGTGACATGGAGGGAACGCGCGAGCAGCTACGGCGCGCGCGCGAGGCGATCGACGTAACCGGGTCCGCCATCGAGGCGGTGTTCATGATGTGCATGACGGCACTCGTCGAGCTCGAATGCGGCAACCGGGCCGAGGCTGACCGCTTCTTCGAGCTGACCCGAGAGCGTTCGCGCACCATCCCGAAGCAACACCCGATCTTCGGCCACGCGATGTCGATGATCATGGTGATGTCGGCCGTGTTCGCGCTGCGCAACGGGGACATCGCTGAGGCGCGCCGATGGCTCGCCGAGGCGTTCCCGATAGTCCTGACCACCACCGACATGCCCATCGTGGCCAACGTCGGCGTCACCGGCGCCAAGGTCGAGGCCGTCGACGGCGACCCCGCGGTCGCCGCGCGCATGCTCGGCGCCGCATCCGTCCTGCGCGGTGCCGAGGACCCTACCGCCGTGAACATCAAGCGCTTGATGGCCGAACTGACCGAGGCGCTCGGCGCAGACGGCTTCGCCGCCGCCTACGACGCGGGGCGCGCCCTGACCCGTGACGAAGCGATCGCCCTGCTCGACCCGTCGGTCGAGTAGAGCGGATTTTGATCGTGGCGTGGTCTGCGTTTGCAGGCTTGCGGTCTGGCTGTGGTTGCTGTTCGTCAGCGGCGACGGGGGCAGTTTGGGCTTCGCTTGGGTTCCGCTGCCGGGTTGCGGTCTGGTTGTGGTCGCCCCTTGTCGGCGGCGACGGAGTCAGTTTGATCTTCGCTTTGGTCGCGTTGCCGGGTTGCGGTCTGGTTGTGGTCGCCCCCTGTCGGCGGCGACAGGGGCGGTTTCATGCTTGCTTGCGTTGCGTTGCCGGGTTGCGTTCCAGCTCGGATCGGCGTCTCCATGGGGAAGATCAAAATGGACGGGATCCTCTTTGTGGATAAGAGGAATCGTCCGGCGAAACTGTCAGACCTTGCCGCTAGTTTGACGGCATGACTGAGGCAGTGGACTTCGATCGCAACGATGCGTTCGCGCATGTGCCGAACCTGTGGGAGGTGCGGCTGTACCCGGACTCGGCGGCGGCGTGGACGGTGAACGTGACACCCGGATCAGCCACCGCCGGTGTGCTGGCGCAGCTCGATCCCGCGCGGTTGTCGCAGGCGGGACGGGTCGACGCTCTCGTGGGTCTGGAGCGTTTGCAGGCCTGGGCTTCGGCGCTGCAGACCCGGATGATCGCCGCCCTGAT
>DASTXN010000077.1:0-7999 GCA_035765515.1 Jatrophihabitantaceae bacterium
TCGATCGAGGCGATGTGCGTGATCGAGCCGCCCCCGCTGGCAGAAGCAGCCATGATCGCTGCCGCCGCCTGCGTGCACGCGAAGACGCCGGTGAGGTTGCCGTCCAGCACCCGCTGCCACTCGGCGGAGGACAGCTCGGGCAACGGTGTGACCGGCTGGATACCGGCGTTGTTGATCAGCGTGGTCAGGCCGCCCAGCTGGGACGCGGCGGACTCGACCAGCCGGGCGCACGCGTCCGGGTCGGTCAGATCGGCGGCTAGTGGGACGGCGTGCCCACCCGCGGCAGTCAGCTCGGCGGCGAGCGCCTCCGCGGCAGCCGCACCTCGGTGATAGTGCAGCGCGACGGACGCGCCCGCCGCAGCGAACCGGCGCGCGATGCCGGTGCCCAGATTGCCGCTCGCACCTGTCACGAGAACCGCGAATCCGGTCAGGTCCGGCAGGCCCGCGGGCGATTCGTCCGGGTTCATGTTGGAGATCATCAACTTCCTGCGGTGGGTCGGCGTGTCGGCCGTAACCCTAGGCTCCGCGGACCCCGCGCCGAGAGAGACGGCAAGGTTGCATAACGCTTTGCCCGGTAGGGGCCCGTGGCATTGACCCATGCCCTCACCGGCGAGTTAGGGTGGCTCCCGTCCTCGGACGTCCGAAGAAGACTGCGCGCCGGCCCGATGCGGCCCGCGCCGCGTCCACTACTAGTGAAGGTGATCAGGTTGCGTCGTAATGTCACGGCGGTGGCACTCGCCACGCTCGCCGCGAGCGCTCTGCTGCTCAGCGGCTGCGGCAGCAAGCCCAGCTCGAACAACAACAACACGGCCCCAAACACCGCCGGCAACCCCGGGACCACCACCAGCACCGGCACCAGCACGGCCGCGGCGAGCTTCAAGGCCTGCATGGTCACCGACGTCGGCGGCATCGACGACCACTCCTTCAACCAGTCCGCGTGGGCCGGTATGCAGGAGGCCGAGAAGGACGGCAAGGCGCAGGTCAGCTACGTGCAGTCCAAGACCGAGGCCGACTACACGACCAACATCAACAACCTGCTCAGCCAGAACTGCAACCTGATCGTGACGGTCGGTGGCCTGATGGGCACGGCGACCACCAACGCCGCCAAGGCGAACCCGAACCAGCACTTCGCCGAGGTCGACTTCGCCGGCAACGGCAAGAACATGGTCGGCCTGCAGTACAACTCTGCGCAGGGCGGCTTCCTCGGTGGTTACCTGGCCGCGGGCTACTCCAAGACCGGCAAGGTCGCCGTCTACGGCGGTCTGCAGATCCCGCCGGTGACGGTGTACATGGACGGCTACTACGACGGCGTCCAGTACTACAACCAGAAGCACAACACGCACGTGCAGGTGCTGGGTTGGAACGAGAAGACCCAGAAGGGCACGTTCGCCGGAAGCTTCACCGACACCGCGAAGGGTCAGCAGCTCGGCAAGAACTTCCTCAACGCCGGCGCCGACGTGATCTTCACCGCCGCTGGTGCGGTCAACAACGGCACCGCCGCCGAGGTCAAGGCCGAGGGCAAGGGCGTCGTGCTGTGGGTCGACACCGACGGCTGCGTTCAGGCCGCTAACTACTGCAGCGAGTTCCTGAGCTCGGTCACCAAGAACGTCCAGGGCTCGGTCAAGGACATCGTCGAGCAGGCCGCGTCCGGCACGTGGACGGGCAAGGACTACATCGGCACGCTGGCGAACGGTGGCACCGGTCTCGCGCCGTTCCACGACTTCGACAGCAAGGTCTCCTCGCAGCTGAAGTCCGAGCTGAACCAGGTGAAGGCCGACATCATCAGCGGGAAGATCCAGGTCGCCTCGCCGTCGGCGCCGAAGGCCGGCAGCTGAACCGAACAGCTCTCGACGACGCTGCGCCGGCCGCTCCGGTCGGCGCAGCGTCGTCGCGTGTACTGCCGAAACTCAGGACTGCAGAACTGATGATCCGATGAAGCTCGAACTGCGGGGCGTCACCAAGACGTTCGGCCCGGTCGTCGCGAACGACTCCATCGACCTCACGATCGAGCCCGGCGAGATCCACGGACTGCTCGGCGAGAACGGCGCCGGCAAGTCCACGCTGATGAACGTCATCTACGGCATGCAGCAACCCGACGCCGGAGAGATCCTGGTGGACGGTCAGGCGCGCCGCTTCCGCGGTCCGAACGACGCGATCGCTGCCGGAATCGGCATGGTGCACCAGCACTTCATGCTCATCCCGGTGTTCACCGTCGCCGAGAACGTGATGCTCGGCAACGAATCCACGTCCGGCCCGTTCGGCCGGCTGGACCGCAAGACTGCACGCACCCGGGTGCGCCAGCTGTCCGAGCAGTACGGCCTGGACGTGGACCCCGACGCGCTCGTCGAGGACCTGCCGGTCGGCGTCCAGCAGCGGGTGGAGATCCTCAAGGCGCTCGTGCGCAGCGCCGGCGTGCTGATCCTGGACGAGCCCACCGCGGTGCTCACCCCGCAGGAGATCGACGACCTGATCCGCGTGATGCGCGAGCTGCGCGAAGCGGGTACGTCGATCGTCTTCATCACCCACAAGCTGCGCGAGGTCAAGGCCGTCGCGGACCGCATCACGGTCATCCGGCAGGGCAAGGTCGTGCAGGAGGTGCCGCCGACCACGTCCGAGCTCGACCTCGCCGGCCTGATGGTGGGCGGCAGCGTGCACCTGTCGCTGGACAAGAAGCCGGTCGAGGCCGGGCCGGTGATGTTGCGCGTCAACGGCCTGCAGGTGCTGGACGACCGCGGGCAGTTGAGCGTCGACGGCATCGACCTGGACGTACGCGCCGGCGAGATCGTCGCGCTGGCCGGCGTGCAGGGCAACGGCCAGGAGGAACTGGTCGAGGCGCTGATCGGTACCCGGCCGGTCGAAGCGGGCACCATCGAGTTGGATGGCACGTCGCTGCTGGGCAGCACTCCGCACGAGATCCTTGCGCGCGGCGTCGGGTTCGTGCCCGAGGACCGCCAGCACGACGGGCTGATCTCCAGCTTCACGGTCGCCGAGAACCTGGTGCTGGACATCTACGACCGGCCGGAGTTCTCGCACGGGCCGAGCCTGCGGCGGGGCGCGATCGCGCAGAACGCGGCACAGCGCATCGTCGAGTTCGACATCCGCCCGCCGGCACCGGCCAGCGCGGTCGGCACGCTCTCCGGCGGCAACCAGCAGAAGGTGGTCGTCGCGCGCGAGCTGTCGCGGCCGCTGAAGCTGCTGGTGATCTCGCAGCCCACCCGCGGCGTCGACGTCGGCGCGCAGATGGCCATCTACGAACGCATCGTCGCCGAGCGCGACCGCGGCACGCCGATCGTGCTGGTTTCGACCGAGCTGGACGAGGTACTCGCGCTCGCCGACCGGATCGCCGTGCTCTACCGGGGAAAGATCATCGGCGTCCTGGCCGGCGGCGCGTCCCGTGACCAGGTCGGGCTGATGATGGCCGGCGTGTCCGAGCAGGCCGCACAGTCCGAGGCCGCCGAACACGTCAGCGAGACCAGCAAGGCCGGCGGCGACGACGAAGGAATCGGGGCTCTGATTTGACTGCGACCGTGACCGAGTCGGCGCCGCCGCCGGAGACCGACCGCAAGGCCGTCGAGCGGCGCCCCCCGATCGGCGACTCGTGGCTGGTGACGCTGCTGGCGTTCATCGTCGCCCTCGTCATCGGCGGCATCCTGATGGCGCTGTCGGACCAGACCGTCCGCAACGACATGGGCTACTTCTTCCAGTCGCCCGCGGACACGTTCCGGGACTCCTGGTACACCGTCCGCGACGCGTATCAGGCGATGTTCGAGGGCGCGATCTTCGACCCGAACCACGCGTACACCGCGTCGCTGGCGTTCGGCCCGATCTCGAACACGATCTACACGGCCACGCCGCTGATCGCGTGCGGACTCGGCATCGCGCTTGCATTCCGCGCCGGCCTGTTCAACATCGGCGGCCAGGGACAGGTCATCGCCGGCGCGGCGATCTCCGGTTACGTCGGCTTCGCCTGGCAGTTGCCGCACGCGATCCATCTGATCGTCGCGCTGGCCGCCGGCATCGCGGCGGGCGCCTTCTGGGGCTTCCTCGCGGGCTTCCTCAAGGCGCGCACCGGCGCCAACGAGGTGATCACCACGATCATGCTCAACTGGATCGCGTACTTCCTGCTGGCCTGGTTCATCCAGCTCGGCGGCGTGGTCAGCGGCCCGGGCGGTCAGGCCAGCAAGATCGTGCACGGGACGGCGCGGCTGCCGCACCTGTTCGGGGCGTCCCTGCAGGTGAACCTCGGCATCATCCTGGCCCTCGCCGCGGCGACCCTGGTGTGGTGGCTGCTCAGCCGCAGCGTGCTCGGCTTCCGGATGCGCGCGGTCGGCGCGAACGCGGCCGCGGCCGGCACCGCCGGCATGAAGGTCGGCCGCGTCACCATGATCACGATGGCGATCGCCGGTGGGCTGTCCGGACTGGCCGGCTGTGCGCTGACGCTCGGCGGAGCGACGTCCTACCAGATCACGCCCAACATCGACTCCAACGTCGGCTTCGACGCGATCACCGTGGCGCTGCTCGGACGGTGCCGCCCGTGGCCGACGGTCGCGGCCGGCCTGCTGCTCGGCGCGCTGCGCGAGGGTGGCGCGACGATGCAGGCGCGCACCACGGTGCCGATCGACATCGTGACCGTCATCCAGGCGCTGATCGTCATCTTCATCGCGGCGCCGCGACTGATCCGCGCGCTGTTCCGGCTCAAGGACCGCGGCTCGCTGAACCTCACCGGCGCCGTGAGCAACCTGGCCGTCAGCGTCAAGGTGATCCGCAAGACGCGCCTACCGCGGAACATCACCGCGGGCGGGCTGCAGATTGTTCTGGGCCTGCTGTCGTTGTGGCTGTTCGGGCTGGGCTCGAGATCGCGACATGACTCGACGTTCCAGTTCTCCTTACCCGGCGCGAAGATCGACGTCGGTTCGTGGACGGTCAACGCGCGCATCGCGGTCATCGTGCTGAGCGTGCTGGCGATCGTCGCAGGAGTGCTGCGCGTGACCGAGCGGCTTGCCGCGCGCTGGTGCGCCACGATCGCGGTCGTCGGCATCGTGCTGTCGTTCATCATCTGGTCCGAGGCGGGCACCGACGTCGGCCTGAACGTCGTGTCGCTGCTGCAGGGCTCGCTGTTCCCGCTGGCGATCCCGCTGATCCTGGGCTCGATGGCGGGCGTGGTCGGCGAGCGTGCCGGCGTCGTCAACGTCGCCATCGAGGGGCAGTTGCTGCTCGGCGCCTTCACGTCCGCGTTCGTAGGCACGGTCGTCGGCAGCGTCTGGGGTGGTGTGCTCGGTGGCGTGCTGGCCGGGCTGGCGCTCGGCGCGATCCTGGCGGTGCTGTCCATCCGCTACCTGGTCGACCAGGTGATCGTCGGTGTCGTGCTGAACGTGTTCGCGCTCGGTCTGACCACGTTCCTGTTCAACACGCTGATGACCGGGGACTCCGGCAGCTCGAGCTACAACTCGCCGGGCTACTTCGGTGTGTGGAAGATCCCGGTGCTGGGTGACATCCCGATCATCGGGCCGGTGCTCTTCGACGGCACGATCTTCCTGTACGCGACCTACGTGATCGTGGCGGCCGTCCACTTCGGGCTGTTCCACACCCGGTGGGGGCTGCGGCTGCGCGCGGTCGGGGAGCACCCGCAGGCGGCGGACACCGTCGGCGTCCAGGTGCTGCGCACGCGCTACCGCGCGGTGATGCTCGCCGGCGTGCTCGCCGGCCTGGGCGGTGCGTTCCTGATCATCGGATCCGGCGCCCCGAGCACGTTCCAGGGAGTCGCCGGCGGCATGACCGCGGGCAAGGGCTTCATCGCCCTGGCCGCGGTGATCTTCGGACGGTGGCGGCCGGGCGGGGCAGTGGCGGCTGCGCTGCTGTTCGGGTTCGCCGACCAGCTGCAGTCGTTGCTGTCGTCCTCGGCCCCGATCGACTCGAACCTGCTGCTCACCTTGCCGTACGTCGCGACGATCCTGGCGGTGGCCGGGTTCATCGGACGGTCCCGGCCTCCCGCCGCTGATGGGCAGCCGTATACGGTCTCCTGATGAGTACCGAGCGACATCTTCTGGAGCGAGTGTGAGTGCATCGTCGATCGACTGGGCCGGGCTCCGCCGCGCCGCCCTGGAGGCCATGGGCAACGCGTACGCGCCGTACTCGCAGTATCCGGTCGGCGCCGCGGCGCTGGTCGACGACGGTCGCCTGGTCGTCGGCTGCAACGTCGAGAACGCGTCCTACGGCATCGGGCTGTGTGCCGAGTGCGGGCTGGTCTCCGCGCTGCACGCCTCCGGCGGCGGGCGCCTGGTCGCGTTCGCGTGCGTCGACTTCCGCGGCGACGTGCTGATGCCGTGCGGTCGCTGCCGGCAGCTGCTGTGGGAGCACGGCGGCCCGGACCTGATGGTGGACACGCCTGAGGGCGTCAAGCCGATGATCGAGGTGCTGCCCCTCGCGTTCACCCGCGAGGACATGGGTGTCTGAGCTGCTAAGTGTCTGAGCTGCTAAGTGTCTGAGCCGTTCAGTGCCGTAGACGTCATCCGCGCCAAGCGTGACGGCGGGACGCTGTCTGACGCGCAGATCGACTGGGTGATCGACGCGTACACGCGCGGCGCGGTGGCCGAGGAGCAGATGTCCGCGCTCGCCATGGCGGTGCTGCTGCGCGGCCTGACCCCGTCCGAACTGACCCGCTGGACGGCGGCGATGATCGCCTCGGGCGAGCGGCTGGACCTGTCCGCGGTGAGCCGCCCGACGGCGGACAAGCACTCGACCGGTGGTGTCGGCGACAAGATCACGCTTCCGCTCGCGCCGCTCGTCGCTGCGTGTGGTGCAGCCGTCCCGCAGCTGTCCGGCCGCGGGCTCGGGCACACCGGCGGCACGCTGGACAAGCTGGAGTCGATCCCCGGCTGGCGCGCCGCGGTATCGAATACCGACTTCATCGCCCAGCTGAACTCGGTCGGTGCTGTCGTGTGCGCGGCGGGGGACGAGCTCGCCCCGGCTGACCGCAAGCTGTACGCGTTGCGCGACGTCACCGGCACGGTCGAGTCGATCCCGCTGATCGCGTCGTCGATCATGAGCAAGAAGATCGCCGAGGGATCCGCCTCGCTGGTGCTGGACGTCAAGGTCGGCACCGGCGCGTTCATGAAGTCGGTGGACGACGCCCGCGCCCTTGCCGAGACGATGGTCGGGCTGGGCACCGCGCACGGCGTGCGCACCGTCGCCTTGCTGACGGACATGTCTACTCCGCTGGGGCGCACCGCGGGCAACGCGCTCGAGGTGGCCGAGTCCGTCGAGGTGCTGGCCGGTGGCGGCCCGTCCGATGTGGTCGAGCTGACGCTGGTGCTGGCCCGCGAGATGCTCGCCGGCGCCGGCCTGGACGGGATCGATCCGGCCGACGCGCTGCGCGACGGTCGGGCCATGGATACCTGGCGGGCGATGATCACCGCGCAGGGCGGCGACCCGCTCGCGCCGCTTCCGGTCGCGGCCGAGCGGCACACCGTCGTCGCTCCCGCGAGCGGCGTGCTGACCCGGTTGGACGCCTACGCCGTCGGCGTGGCCGCGTGGCGGTTGGGTGCCGGGCGAGCCCGCAAGGAGGACCCGGTCTCGGCTGCCGCGGGTGTGGTGATGTTCGCGAAGCCGGGCGATGCGGTACGCGCCGGCGAACCGCTGCTGGAACTGCACGCGGACGATGCGTCGCG
Organism: Jatrophihabitantaceae bacterium; assembly: GCA_035765515.1. Lineage (GTDB taxonomy): Bacteria > Actinomycetota > Actinomycetes > Mycobacteriales > Jatrophihabitantaceae > DASRSS01. Next base: position 7,668 of record DASTXN010000077.1, read on the forward strand.
GTTCGAGGGCGCGCTCGCGGCGCTGGACGGCGCGATCGACGTCGGCAGAGACGTCCCGGCGCCCACCCCGCTGGTGATCGACCGGATCAGCTGAGGTCCACGGCGGTGCGAGCGACGCTGGGGTACAACCGGGCGCTCGACGGACTGCGTGCTCTGGCCGTCGCCGCGGTGATCGCCGAACACTCCGGGGTCCTTGTGGCCGGCGGGACTGTGCAGGGCTCGTTCGGTGTCTGCGTCTTCTTCGTGATCAGCGGCTATCTGATCACCGGCCTGCTCGTTGCCGAGCACGAACGCACCGGGCGCATCGGCGTGCGCGCGTTCTACCGCCGTCG
>DASTXN010000078.1:0-45998 GCA_035765515.1 Jatrophihabitantaceae bacterium
CACGCAGTTGCCAACCCGGATGATGCGCCCGCGGTTCGCGGTGCCGCCGACGAGCGGACCGTCGGTGTCGATCATGTGCCGGTCGCCCTTTCGTCGCCGCCGGTGGCTTGCCGTGCCGGAGCCAACGCGTCATCGCTGAGCTCGATAAGTCGCCGCGCCAACCCCGCATGCGTCACCAGGCTGCCGACCAGTCCGCTGCGCAGTGCCGCTGCGGTGGCCTGTGCCTTGGCGTCGCCGTAGGCGATCGCGAGAACGGTCCCAATCCCGCGCAGCTGCTCGGCCGATATCCCGACGATGCGCCGAGTCAGCGGCGGCGTGATAGCCCGGCCGTCCGAACCGACGAACACCCCGGAGATCTCGGCCTGGACGCCGGCGGCTTCGGCGCTGGCCCGCTCGGCCGGGTCGAGGCTGTCGTAGATCGTCGACAGCCCGGGTGCCCAGCCGCCGATCCCCACGACGGCGACCGTCACCTTGGGCACGAACGCGGTTGCCGCGAGGACGTCCGGCTGGCGCAGCAGCGCACGGCGAGCGCCCGGGTCCGGCATGACCATCGGCGCGTAGAACACGTGCGGTGTGCCTCCACCCGCGCGCGCGATGCGGCGCACGAGGGTCAACACGTCGCTGCCGTCCGGCCGCGCGAGGGCGCCGGTGAGCTGCACAACGTGGCACGGCACGAACTTCGGCAACGAGTCGCCGATCGCGCTCAGCGACCGTGACCAGGCCACGCCGAGTACGTCCTCCGGCGTCACGATATCGAGCAGCAGCCCCGCGGTGGCCTCACCCAATTGACCGCGCAGCTGGACCGGATCGTTCTCCTCGACCTGCAGCACGACCGCGTGTTTGAGGCCCCAGGCGCGCTGCAGCTGCAGTGACAGCTCGGCATCGAGGGCGCCGTCGGAACAGATTTCGATCTTGACGACACCGTCCCGACGCGCCGCCTCGAGCAGCCGGGCAACGCGGAAGCGACTCACCCCGACCTCGTCGGCGATATCAGATTTCGAGCGGTCCTCGAGGTAGTACATCCGTGCCACGCGCGCGGTCAGCAGGGCTTCCGACGGTCGTTTCGACATCGTCACCACCCCACGGGTCCGCGCTCATTTGAGCGAGCGAGCGTCTCATTTTGACATACCGCCTTGACACTGACCAGCACTAGCGGCATGTTCAGGGCGACAAAACGAGCTTCCCAATGCTCATTTGAGCATTGGGCGCGGTGATCGAATCGGCCGACATCAGGAGGAAGCGTGCGTCCATCAACTTTTCGGCGGCCCGGCAAACGATTGTTGGTGGCGGTGACCGTCGCGGCGACCGCAGCGTCCGGACTCGCGGCGTGTTCCAGTGGCGGCGGCGGCGGGGGCGGCGGCGGCACACAGACCATCACCGTGGCGGTGACCGCGAACCCGCTGATGACCACGATCGAGAAGCTCACTCCGGCGGGCTTCGAGGCGCACCACAAGAACATCAAGGTCAAGTTCGTGACCCTGGACGAAAACACCGAGCGCACCAACGTCGAGAAGGATGTCGCGGCCAACGGCGGTCAGTACGACGTCGTGATGATCGGCCCGAACGACATCGCCTCGTGGGCCAAGAACGGCTGGATCGACGACCTCACCAGCGACGCGACGAACGACAAGTCCTACGACGTCAACGACCTACTGCCTCCGATCCGCAAGGCACTGTCCTCGAACGGCAAGTTGTACGCGGTGCCGTTCTACGGCGAGTCCTCGTTCCTGATGTACCGCAAGGACATGCTGCAGGCTGCCGGAATCACCATGCCGGCGAACCCGACGTGGGACCAGGTGGCGGCGATCGCCAAGCAGCTCAACGACCCGGCCAAGGGTATTGCCGGGATCTGCCTGCGCGGCAAGACCGGCTGGGGCGAGAACCTGGCCGCGTTCGACACGGTCGTGAACACCTTCGGCGGCCAGTGGTTCGACACGAACTGGAACGCCAAGCTGGATTCACCGGCCTTCGCCCAGGCGGCCAACTTCTACGTCAACCTCATCAAGGATGCGGGGGAGAAGGGCGCGGGCAACGACAGCTTCAACGAGTGCCTGAACATCATGGAGCAGGGCAAGGCCGCGATGTGGTACGACGCGACGGTCGCCGCTTCGACGATCGATGCGCCCGGCAGCCCGATCCAGGGCAAGCTCGGATACGCCCCTGCCCCGGTCGAGAAGACCAAGTCCTCGGGTTGGCTGTGGAGCTGGGCGCTGGCCCTGGAGAGCGCGTCCAAGCACAAGGACGCGGCGTGGCAGTTCATGGACTGGGCGACCTCGAAGGCCTACATCGCCTACGACGCATCGGTGAACGGATGGGCAGCGGTGCCACCCGGCACCCGCACCTCGACGTACGAGAACCCGAAGTACCAGGCCGCCGCGAAGTCGTTCGCCAACGCGACACTTCAGGAGATCAACTCGGTCAACGTCGACCAGCCCGGGGTTGACCCCCAGCCGGTGCCGGGCGTGCAGTACGTCGGGATCCCGGAGTTCGAGAACTTCGGCCAGCAGGTGTCCGCCGAATTGACGAAGGCGATCGTGGGGCAGGAATCGGTCTCGGAGTTCCTGTCCAAGAGTCAGTCGATCGCGCAGAACGCGGTCAAGCAGGCCGGCTACAAGAAGTAGCCGGAGCCGGGCGCGTACCGGTGGGCGGCACGGCGGGTTCACCTCGCCTCCGCCCGCCGGTACCTCCGGATCGACCTGAAGGGACTGACGTGACGAGCACGATCGAACGCCTGCCGCCCGAACAGACCGTCGCCGCCCGGCTGCCACGCAGCGACCGCGATCGCAAGGCCGGCTGGCTGCGGCGCGCGCCGCTGCTGCCGGCACTGGTGTTCACGGTCGTCGTGACCCAGCTGCCGTTCTTGCTCACGCTCTGGTACAGCTTCCAGGACTATCAGCTGCTCTATCCGACCCGGCCGCGGAAGTTCCCGACGCTGGACAACTACCGGCTCGTGTTCTCCGACCCCGTCTTCCGCAGTGCGGTCGGAACCACGCTGATCCTCACCATCGTCCCAGTGGTCCTGTCCGTCGTCCTCGGGGTGATCGTCGCGCTGCTGCTCAACCGGCGCGTCTTCGGCCGCGGCTTCCTGCGCACCCTGGTGATCAGCCCGTTCCTGGTCATGTCCAGCGCGGCGGCGCTGATCTGGAAGTTCAGCATCCTCGACACCACGTTCGGGGTGCTGAACTGGTTCGTGGGTCTGTTCGGTCTGGGACCGGAGGACTGGATCAGCATCCATCCGAAGGGCGTGCTGATCGCCTTCCTGACGTGGCAGTGGACGCCGTTCATGGTGCTGCTGGCGCTGGCCGGCCTGCAGAGCCAAGGTGACGACATTCTCGAAGCCGCCAGGGTGGACGGCGCGCGCGCGTGGCAGATCTTCAAGTCCCTCACGCTGCCTCACCTGCGCCCCTACATCGAGCTCGGCGTGCTGCTCGGTGCGATCTACATCGTGCAGGCCTTCGACGGCGTTTACATGATCACCCAGGGCGGGCCGTCGACCGATTCGACCAACCTGCCCTACTACATCTACCGGGTCGGGTTCACCGGCTCGCTCGACATCGGCCGCGCCTCGGCGATGTCGGTCGTGGTCGTCGTCGCCACGATCCTCGTCGCCACGCTGGCGCTGCGCATGGTGTCGAGCCTGTTCAGCGACGAGGGGATGCGAGGCCGATGAGCGAGCTTGCGATCAGGCGGCTGCGCCGGCTGCTGCCGACGCCCGCGCCCCGATCGGTTGCCGATCGAAGCACCAAGCCGCTCACCCGGCTGGTGCTCGGACTCATCACCTGGGTCATCGTGCTCGTGCTGTTCTTCCCGGTGTTCTGGATGGCGCTCACGGGGTTCAAGCGCGAGGCCGACGCCAACACCAGCACCCCGCACTTCGTGTTCACGCCAACGCTCGACGAATACAAGTCGGTGTGGCAGGGCTCGTCCGGCCTGCGGCCCTACCTCGAGCACTCGCTGGTGATCTCGATCGTCTCCACTGTGCTCGTCATCGTGATCGCCGTCCCCGCCGCGTACGCGCTCTCGATCCGGCCGGTTCCGAAGTGGCGCGACGTGCTGTTCTTCTTCATCTCGACGAAGATGCTTCCGATCGTGGGCGCGATCATCCCGCTGTTCGTGATCGCCCGTGACGCGCACCTCCTGGACACCGAGAGGTTGATGGTCGTCCTGTACATGGCGATGAACCTGCCGATCGCCGTGTGGATGCTCCGCTCCTTCCTGCTCGAGGTGCCTATCGAGGTCATCGAGGCGTCCCGCGTCGACGGGGCCGGCCTGCTCCGGCAGCTGCGCACCATCGTCTTGCCGATCGTGCGACCCGGCTTGGCCGCGACCGCCCTGATCTGCTTCATCTTCGCGTGGAACGAGTTCTTCCTCGTCGTCAACCTGACGACGACACAAGCCGCGACCGTCCCGGTCTTCCTGGTCGGATTCGTAGCCCCGGAAGGACAGTTCCTCGCTCATCTGTCGGCAGCGGCGACCATCGCCTGCCTGCCCGTCCTGATCGCCGGTTGGGTGGCGCAGGACAAGCTCGTCCGTGGCCTGTCGATGGGAGCCGTCAAGTAATGAAAGCCGCAGTGATCAAGTCCGTCGGAGAGATCTCGATCGAGACGGTGGACGATCCGACACCGGGCGACGGCGAGGTGGTGATCGAGGTCGCGGCGTGCGGGTTGTGCGGCACGGACCTGCACATCCTGAACGGCGAGTTCGCCCCGTCCCTGCCGATCATTCCGGGACACGAGTTCTCGGGCACTGTCGTCGCTGTGGGGCCGAACCCGAGCGAGGTGGTTCCCCTGGCCGTCGGCGACCGGGTTGCCGTCGACCCGTCGCTGTACTGCCACGAATGCCACTACTGCCGCGCCGGGCACGACAACCTCTGCCTGCGCTGGGGAGCGATCGGTGTGACGGTCGCGGGCGGCGCTGCCGAGTACGTGGCGGTTCCGGCGGCGAACTGCGTGAAGCTGCCCGAACACATCGCGACCACCGACGCGACCCTCATCGAGCCGCTGGCGTGCGCCGTTCGCGGCTACGACGTGCTGAAGAGTCAGTTGGGTGCGCACGTCCTGATCTACGGGGCCGGGACGATGGGCCTGATGATGCTGCAGCTGGCTCATCGGGCCGGCGCCGCGGGTGTCGACGTGGTCGACGTGAACGCCGACCGGCTCGGCGTCGCGCGGGCTATCGGAGTCGACAACGCGGTGACCGATGCCGCCGAGCTGGAGCGCCCATTCGGGTGGGAGCTCGTCGTCGACGCCACCGGCAACGCCCAAGCGATCCAGGACGGGCTGGACCGGGTTGGCGCGGGCGGCACGTTCCTGCAGTTCGGCGTGGCCGACTACTCGGCACGCGCCACCATCGAGCCGTACCGCATCTACAACAAGGAGATCACCATCACCGGCTCGATGGCCGTACTGCGCAGTTACGAGCGCGCCGCTGACCTGTTCGCGGCGGGCGTACTGGATCCCGCTGTGTACATCACCGATCGCTACCCGTTGGAGAAGTACGCCGACGCGATAGCCGCGTTCCGCGGCGGTGCCGGGCTGAAGACCCAGGTGCTCGCGGGCTGACTCGCGAGCGTCAACGCCGTCGGCACGGCGCGAATCCCTGCCGTATCAGCCGAGCAGTTCGCGGACCAGGTGCAACGCGATCTCGGTGGTGCGGCGGCGCACGTCCGCGCGTGAGCCCGGGATGATCACGCGGCGGGCGAGTGATGCCGAGGCGGTGGACGCGCAGAGGTGGACGAGTCCCACGGGCTTGTCGGCGCTGCCGCCACCGGGCCCGGCGATTCCGGTGATGCCGACGCCGATGTCGGCGGCCAGCCGGGCGCGGGCGCCGTCCGCCATCGCCGACGCAACCTCCGCACTCACGGCGCCGACACGCTCTATCAGCTCCGCCGGCACGCCGGCCAGCTCGGTCTTCGCCTCGTTCGCGTACGTGACCAGCCCGCCGAGCAGGTACGCGGACGAGCCCGGGCGCTCCGCCAACCGCCCCGCGAGCAGGCCGGCGGTGCACGACTCGGCGGTGGCGATCGTCAACCTGCGGGCGAGCAGCGTCTCGGCGACGAGCTCGTCGATCGTGCGGCCGTCCGCCGAGAACAGCGTGGCCGGATAGGCGGCCGCGATCGCCGTGGCGAACTCGTCGTAGGCCGGCTGCGCGTCGGGCCGGTAGCGGGTCACGATCTCCAGCTCGCCGTCGCGCAGGCAGGTGGTGATCTCCAGCTGACCGACCAGCGGGTCGAGCGAACGCAGGGTCGCCGCGATCTCTGCCTCGGGCGTGCCCCAGAGCCGCAGCGTCGCCTGCCGCAGTTCGCGACTGTCGGCCAGCGCGGCGCGAACGACGGGGTCAGCGACCGCGGCCGGCCACATGCCCTGCAGCTCGCGTGGGGGACCGGGCAACACGAGCACCGGTGGGCCGCTGCGCCCGGCAGCGGCGGGAACGACCAGACCCGGCGCGGTGCCGACCGGGGCCAGCACCGTCGCGCCCTCGGGGACGAGCGACTGCTTGCGCGTTCCGGCAGCGGTCGCGTCCGGGTCCCACTGCACGCCGCGCCCGGCGAGCAGCCGCTCGACGATCGCGGTGATGTGCGCTTCGAGGGCCTCGTCCAGGGCCATCGGGCGTCCCTGGAACTGCGCGACGACCTCCGCGGTCAGGTCGTCAGCGGTCGGCCCGAGGCCGCCCGAGGTGATGATCAGGTCCGCGCCCGTCCCGGCCAGGAACTCCAGTGCCGCCAGCAGGTCCGCGCGCCGATCGCCCACGACGACGGTGTGGGCGACGTCCACTCCGTGCGTGCGCAACTGCTCCGCAAGCCACGGCCCATTGCGGTCGGCAACCCGTCCGGTGAGCACCTCGGTCCCGGTGACCACGATCCCCGCGCGTGTGCTCATCGCCGCCAATTCTAGGTGTGGGACGTTCCGATGTGGCAGGCTGGCGATCTATACATCCGTATATGAGCGAAGGGGTCGCCGTCGTGACGAGCACCGAGCCACTCGAGCACGTCGACGTGCTGATCGTCGGCGCCGGGCTTTCCGGCATCGGCGCCGCCGCGCACCTGCAGCGCGAACTGCCCGGCACCAGCTACACCATCCTGGAGTCGCGCGGCGCGATCGGCGGCACCTGGGACCTGTTCCGCTACCCGGGCATCCGCTCGGACTCGGACATGTACACGCTCGGCTACCGCTTCCGTCCGTGGACCGCGGACAAGGCGATCGCGGACGGCGAGTCGATCCGCGAGTACGTCCGCGACACCGCGCGCGAGGGCGGCATCGACAAGCGGATCCGCTTCCACCACCGCGTGGTCCGCGCCGACTGGGACAGTGCGACCGCGCGCTGGACGGTGACTGCCGAGCGCACCGACGACGGCTCGGCGCGGCAGGTGCAGCTGACCTGCGGCTTCCTGTTCACCTGTAGTGGCTACTACCGCTACGACGAGGGCTACACGCCCGAGTTCGCCGGCACCGAGCGCTTCGCCGGACGGATCGTGCACCCGCAGCACTGGCCCGCGGACCTCGACTACGCGGGCAAAAGGGTCATCGTGATCGGCAGCGGCGCCACGGCCGTCACGCTCGTGCCGGCGATGGCCGAGCAGGCTGCGCACGTGACGATGCTGCAGCGCTCGCCGAGCTACGTCGTCTCGCTGCCGGGCGTGGACAAGCTCGCCATCGGCCTGCGCAAAGTGCTGCCCGGCAACCTCGCCTACGCGGTGACGCGCGCGAAGAACGTCGCCGTCTCGACCGGGATCTACCAGCTCAGCCAGCGCCGTCCGAAGCTGGCCCGAAAGCTGATCCGCGAGGGCGTGAAGCGGCAGCTGCCGCCGGGCTACGAGGTGGACGTCCACTTCAAACCGGCCTACAACCCGTGGGACCAACGGCTGTGCCTGGTGCCGGACGGCGACCTGTTCCGCGCGATCCGCCACGGCAAGGCGTCCGTCGTCACCGATCACATCAAGACGTTCACGTCGACCGGGATAGAGCTCGAGTCGGGCCGGACGCTGGACGCGGACATCGTGATCACCGCGACCGGCCTGAACCTGATCGCGTTCGGCGGTATGCAGCTGGCCGTCGACGGCGAGGACGTGTCGCTGCCGGACACCATGGCCTACAAGGGCCTGATGCTGTCCGGCGTTCCGAACTTCGCCTACGTCGTCGGCTACACGAACGCGTCCTGGACGCTCAAGGCCGACCTGGTCTGCGAGTACGTCTGCCGGTTGCTGCGCCACATGCGCGAGGGCGGCTTCGACAGCTGCGTTCCCGAGCGCGATCCGTCCGTCGCCGAGGAGCCGTTCCTCGACTTCGCTGCCGGCTACGTGCTGCGCTCGCTGGACCAGTTCCCGAAGCAGGGCTCGAAGACCCCGTGGCGGCTGCGGCAGAACTACCTGCGGGACGTGATCACGCTGCGCCGCAGTCCGGTGACCGACTCGATGCGCTTCAGCCGGGTGACACGCGATGAGCTCCCCCGCAAGCGGGAGGTGCCCCCAAGCGCGACTGAGCCCGCGCGAGCGTAGCGAGCTTGCGGCTCGGGTCGCGCGATCCGGCCTGTTCTTTGGGCCGGTCGAAGATCCGGTCCGCGCGGATGAGTACCGCCTGTCGCTGCCGCGAAAGTGTCGGTGCCCACCGGATACTCAGCCGTGTGAAGCTGCTGCACACGTCCGACTGGCACCTGGGGCGCACCCTGCACGGCGCGTCGCTGATCGAGCACCAGCGCGGGTTCCTGTCCTGGCTGGTCGAGCTGGCCGTGCGCGAGCAGGTGGCCGCGGTGCTCGTCGCGGGTGACGTCTACGACCGCGCGGTGCCGCCGACGGACGCGGTACGGCTGCTGGACGACGCCCTTGCCGCCTTCGCGGCCGCGCGCGTGCCGGTCCTGCTGACCAGCGGCAACCACGACTCGGCGATCCGGCTCGGCTTCGGCCGCGCGCTGGGACGGTCGGCGGGCATCCACCTGCGCACCGACCTGTCCGCGCTCACCGACCCACTCGTGCTGACCGACAGCGGGGGCGAGCTAGCGGTCTACGGCATCCCGTACCTGCTGCCCGACGCGGTCATGGACGAACTCGGCGCCGAGCGCTCGCACACCGGCGTCCTGTCCGCGGCCGTCGGGCGCATCCGCGCCGACGCACAGCAGCGGGGGATCGGGCGCGTCGTCGCGCTCGCCCACGCCTTCGTCACCGGTGCGCGCGGCTGCGAGTCCGAACGAGACATCCGGGTGGGCGGCATCGGCGACGCGCCCGCGAACGTGTTCGACGGCCTGACCTACACCGCGCTCGGGCATCTGCACGGCGCGCAGCGGGTCGGCGACCGCGTCCGCTACTCCGGCTCGCCGTTGGCGTTCTCATTCTCTGAGGCCGTCCACACCAAGACGGTGAGCCTGGTGGAGGTGGACGCGTCCGGCGAGGTGCAGGTCGAATTGGTCCCCACGCCGGTGCCACGGCCGCTGCGTGAGGTGCGCGGGCGGCTGGAAGACCTGCTGGCGCTGGACGATCCCGAGCTCGCCGGCGCCTGGGTCAAGGCGGTGCTCACCGACGTGCGCCGCCCGATGGCCCCGATGGAGCTTCTGCGCGAGCGCTGGCCGCACACCCTGGTGTTGGACTTCCAGCCCGAGGGCGCGCGGGTCGAGCCCGCGGCCGATCTCGCCCGGCTGCGCGAGACGACCGACCCGGTCGAGGTGTGCGCCGCGTTCATGGAATGGGTCGACTCCACGCGGCCGGATCGGGCGCACGAGGACACTCTGCGCAGCGCGGTCGAAGCGGTCCGCCGGCTGGAGGCGTCCGCATGAGGCTGCACTCGCTGCACCTGCAGGCGTTCGGGCCGTTCGCCGGCGAGCAGCACGTCGACTTCGACAGGGTGGCGAGCAGTGGGCTCTTCCTGCTGGACGGCCCGACCGGCGCCGGCAAGAGCACCGTGCTCGATGCGATCACGTTCGCCCTCTACGGGCCCGGTGACCGCGGCGGCGACGACCGGCTGCACTCGCACTTCGCGCCCGCCGGTGCCGCGCCGCAGGTCACCCTCGAGTTCTCCGTCGCCGGCACGCGGCACCGCATCACGCGCACGCCCGAGTACCAGCGGCCCAAGAAGAGCGGCACCGGGCTGACCAAGCAGGCGGCGTCCGTCCACCTGGAGCGGATGGAATCGGGCAGCTGGGCCAGCCGCTCGTCCAACAAGGCCGAGGTCGCCGAGCAGCTGGCCGAGGTGATCGGGTTGACGCGCGAGCAGTTCACCCAGGTGGTGCTGCTGCCGCAGGGCGAGTTCGCCACGTTCCTCAAGGCGGGCGACGACGAGCGCCGCAAGCTGCTCAGCAAGCTGTTCGGCACCCATCTGTACGACCGGATCACCGACGAGCTCGACCAGCGCCGCGCCGCGTCCGTGCGCGGGATCGACGGCGCCCGGGTCGACGTGCAGGCGTGCATCGCCGCGGCCGCCGAGGCCGCCGGGCTCGGCGCCGAGGCCGCCGCGGAGCTGCGGGAGCTGTCCACGGCCGAGGTCGCCCAGCGGCTGTCCGCGCTCGCCGAGGAGCTGGCCGAAGCGCACGCCGCCGCCGACCGGGCCGCCTCCGACGCGCAGGCTGCCGCTGAGCGCGCGCGGGCCGAGCACGCGGCCGCGGCAGCCGACGCCGATCGACTGACCCGGTTCGCGGCTGCCGTCGCCGCCGATGAGGCGCACGCGTCCACCCGGCCGGAGCAGGAGTTCCGCGTCGAGCGCCTCACCGCCGCGCGCCGCGCCGAGCCCGTGCGCCCGCTGCTCACCGCACTGCGCGAGTGCGCGGACGCGTGCGAGCAGGCGCAGGTCGCGCTGCTCGCGGCCGAGCCGGATCCCGACGGTGACGCTGACGCCGACGCGCTCACCGAGCGGGCGGCCGCGGCCGAGCGTGCGGCGGCCGAGCTGCAGCACCTGGTCGACCGGGAGGCGAGCCTGCCCGCGCTCGTCACCGCCGTCCAGGACGCCGCGGCGATCGTCGCGGAGCAGCAGGCAGAGCTCGACCGGCTCGCCGCGCGTCAGTCGTCCCTGCCCGGCGAGCTCGAGCGCGCCGAGCGCAAGCTCGAGGCCGCGCGCGGCGACGCCGAGCGGCTGGCCGTGCTGTCGTCCGAGCGCGAGACGTTGCAGCGCCGGCTGGACGCCGCCCGCACCGCCGCCGAGCTCGCGCCGCGACTGGACGAGGCGCGCATCGCCTCGGCCAGTGCCGTCGACGCACACCAGCGGGCGGTCGACGCGCACCAGCGGCTGCTGGAAACCCGGCTGTCCGGCATGGCGGCCGAGCTGGCCGGCGAACTCCGGGCCGGCGAGCCGTGCGCGGTCTGTGGCGGCACCGAGCACCCGGCGCCCGCCCAGCCCGCACTGGACGCGGTGACCGCCGACCAGGTCGAGCTCGCGGCCCGGGCCCGCGACGCAGCGGCGACCGAGCGCGACACCGCTGCAACGGCCGTTCACGAGTTGGAGCAGCAGACCGCGGCCGCGACCGCGGTGGCCGGCCCGGGGGAGCCCGCCACCCTCGCCGACCAGCTGACGGCCGAGCTGGCCGAACTCGCCGAGGCGATCGATGCTGCCAAGGCCGCGTCCGCTGCGCTGCCCGAGCTGGTCGAGTGGAAGCGGGTGCTGGACGCCGAGGCCGAGTCGCTGGCCCGCCGGCACGCGTCCGCGTTGGCCGCCCACGCCAGCGCGTCCGAACGGCTCACGTCGGCGACAGCGGCCCGCGACGAACTGTCCGCCGAGCTGGCGGCAGCTGCGGCGGGCTGCGCGAGCGTCACCGCGCGCCAACGTCAGCTGCGGGACGAGGCGGCTCGCTGCGCGTCGCTCGCGGCAGCGTCCCGCGCCCTCGCCGAGGCCCGCGCTCGGCACGAGCAGGCGCAGTCGCGCGCGGACGCCGAGGCCGTCGAGCGCGGGTTCGCCGATGCGGGCGCGGCAGCGCGAGCGGTGCTGCACGGGACGATCCAGGCCAGCCTTGAAGCCGAGGTCGAGACCTGGACGGCCGAAACCGAACGGCTCCGGGCGGCCGTCGGGGCCGCCGAGTTCGCCGGCCTGAGCCGCGCGGACTTCGCCGAGCCCGGCGCGATCGAGCGCGAACGCGGGCGCGCCGAGCAGGCAGCCACCGCCGCGCGGCAGGCCGAGCGCGCGGCCCGGGCGGCCGCGGACGCCGCTGAGCGCGCGCGCCACGCGGCCCGCCGGTTCGCCGACAGGCGCGCGGACCTGACCAGCGCGATCGCGCGGCTCGTCGAGCGCGAGACCGAGGCGGCCCCGATCCTGTACCTCGCGAAGCTGACCAAGGGCATGACCGGCCAGCGGCGCGTCGCGCTCACGACGTACGTGCTGCGGCACTGGTTCGAGCAGGTGGTGCAGGCCGCGAACCTGCGGCTCGCCCACATGTCCGGGAACCGCTACGAGCTGGTGCGAATCGACGAGCTGGCCGGCTCCGGCTCGCGGGTCCAGCGCACCGGGCTCACCCTGCAGGTGCTGGACCGGCACACCGGCGAGCAGCGCGCCACCGGCTCGCTGTCCGGCGGCGAGACGTTCTACACGTCACTGGCCCTCGCGCTCGGGCTCGCCGACGTCGTCCGCGCCGAGGCGGGCGGCGTCGACCTGGACACCCTGTTCATCGATGAGGGCTTCGGCAGCCTGGACCCCGACACGCTCGAGGACGTGATGAGCGTGATCGACGAGCTGCGGGACCGCGGCCGGGTCGTTGGCATCGTCAGCCACGTCGGCGATCTCAAGGACCGCATCGCAGAGCGTGTCGAGGTCCGCCGCCGGCCGGACGGCAGCAGCGAACTGCGGGTCGTCGCCTGAGTGCCCGCGCGGCCGCGAGGCGTCAGCGGTCGTAGTCGTCGGCGCCGTCGTCCGGCAGCTCCAGCTTCTGCTCCATCGCGTCCGCGCCGTCGGCCTCGACCGGCACCTCGCGCTCGAACTCGTCCAACAGGTCGGCCTCCGCCTCGGCGAAGTCGGCCGGGCGCTCGGTGACGGTGTCCTCGGGATCGGTCATCACAACCTCCTGCGGGGATGGACGGCATCAGCGTCACGGTACCCATTTGCCGCCTTTCCCCACGGTGTGACCAAATTTTGGCCGCGAATCTGGTCGGACTATGGGGAAAGCGAGCGGGAGCGGGCTGCGAGCTCCGGGCTCAGTCGGTCGGGAAATACGTGAAGCTCGCCCAGCCGGCGGACGTCCCGTACTTCGTCGTCACCACGACCGGGTACGTCCCGGCCGGCAGTGCCGGCAGCGTGGCCGAGATCGTCCGCGGCGAGTTGACCGCGAAACTTGCCGCCGTGCCGCCCACGGTCACGCGAGTGACGTCCTGGAAGCCGGAGCCGCTGATCTTGACGGCCTGGACGGTGCCCGCCGGGCCCTGGTTCGGGGTCAGCCCGGTGACGGCCGGAGCGCCGAGGTAGCTGAACCGCTCCGCGTTCGAGACGCCCCAGGCGCCGCCGATACGGATCGACACGTTGCCGGCGTCGTGTGCGGGCAGCGTGATCTTCAGCCGGTGGCCGGACAGCGCGGTGAAGTCGTACGTGCGCGTGCCCGCGACCAGCACGGTTGAAACCTGCCTCATGCCGGTGCCGTACGCGATCACGGTGGTGGTGTCCGTGGCCGTCCCGGCGGAGCGCGACAGGCGCGTGACGTGCGGGGCCGATCCCTGCCTGCGATGGGTGAGCGGGCGCGTCGCGGCGTAGAACGGCCGCCCGGGAGCGCTCGACAGCGTTGCCGTACCGATCGTGTAGCCGGACTCCGGCGCCTGGATGATCTGGCCGCCGCCTATGTACATCTGCACGTGCTCGATGCCGTTCGCGTGCCCGTTGCCGGAGTAGAAGATCAGATCCCCGGGCATCAGCTGGTTGGCCGTCGGGTGGAAGCGGCCGGCCCGCTTGTACTGCGTCGCGGCGAAGTGCGCCATCGACTTGTACGGCGCCCAGGAGTACAGCGTGAGGCCGGAGCAGTCGAAGCCCCAGATCCGGCTGTCGAACCGGCCGCCGCCGCTCGTGTTCACGCCGTACGACGGGCCGGACGGTCCGCCGCCCGCCCACGAGTAGGACAGGCCCGTCCAGGCCTGCGCGCGGCGCACCGCATTCTCGCCGATCGCCGACGTCCAGTGCCCGGAGCGCCTGATCGGCGCGACGACGTGACGGTGCGCCGTCCGCCGGAACTTCGCCGAGTTCGCCATCGCCTCCGCGGCCGTCATGCCGCAGTTGAGCCGGGTCTTGTGCAGGCTCAACGGTTGCTTGACCCAGGCGTAGCGGGCCTGTGGACCGCGTGGCGAGACGCCGGCCGCGGTCACTACTCGGACGTTCACGCTCGCGCGCGGGTGCGCAGGGACCCACGCGATGAGCCGGGTGGGGGAAAGGACCTGGTAGCCGGTGTCGACGCCGCCGAAGCGGACCTCGGTGACGGCGGTGAACCCGGTGCCGCGGACGGTCACGTTCGCCCCGCAGTCCGTCGTACCGCGCGTCGAACTCAACGCGGTGATCTGTGGCAGGCCGGTCGGGGCATCGTCCGCGACGGCGGCTGCCGGAACGGCCAGGGACAGTGCGGTCGCGGCGATCGCGAGACGGGTTGCGATTCGTGCGCGTGGTGCGAGGTACATCCGTGCCAACCTTCGGTGTTCTTTTCGGCAGCACGGGTCCGCCCGCGTCCGGTGCGCCACGATCCCCGGCAACAGATTCGACCGGAGGCGCCCGAACTTGAGCGTCGCGTTGGCTCAGCTGGGTGGTGCGCTCAGGTCGACGGCATCCAGGTGCGCCCGCTGGCCGTCGCGGTCCAGGATGATCAGGATCTCGACCGGGCCGTTGTGTGCGGTGATCGCGTGCGGTGACATGGTCGAGAATTGCGCCGCCTGGCCCGACTCGACCAGAATCACGCGCTCGCCAAGGTGCAGCCGAGCGGTACCGGACAGGACGGTGAACCAGTCCCGCCCCGGGTGCACGCCGAGCTCGCCGTGCGGCCGGCGGGCCGTGATCCGCATCTTGGCGACGCTGATGCCGTTGGGTGTGTCCTCGCGCGAGAGCAGCCAGCGCGTCACGCCGTGCGCCCGGTCACGCTCGGGCCGGATCACCACGTCCTCGTCCTCGACCGGCTCGACCAGCTGGTCGAGCGTGGTGCCGAGCGCGTGGGCGATCGGCACCAGCTGGTCCAGCGAGATGCGCCGGTTCCCGGTCTCGATCCGGCTCAGCGTGGACGCGCTCATCCGGCAGCGCCCGGCCAGCGCGTCCAGCGACCAGCCGCGTGCCAGGCGCAGCCCGCGGATCCGCGCGCGGACGACGGCATCGAGTTCAAGTTCTTGCGTCATTGGCAAGATTCTATGCGCTGCACGCATGAACGTCCTAGCCTGGCCCTATGACGCACGCGCACCACTGCCAGGCCGACCAGGCCAACGACGGGCACGCCCATGGCGACGATCCGGTACTTGCCGAACTGCTCGACCTGGACGGGGTCGTGCTGCGGGACTACTGGGCGGACGCGCTGACCTGGCTGCGGCGGGCTGCCCGATACCTGCCGCGAACGCGGCTGCTCGACCTCGGGGCGGGCAGCGGGGTCGGCACGATCGCGCTCGCGCAGCGGTTCGCCGGCGCCGAGGTGATCGCGGTGGATCAGGACGAGCAGATGCTCGAGCACATCCGCGCCAAGGCCCTGGACCTCGGCCTGGCGCCGCGGGTGCGAACGGTACTGGCCGATCTGGACGCAGGGCTGCCGGACCTCGAGTCTGTCGACATCACCTGGGCATCGATGTCCATGCACCATCTGGCCGACCCGGACCGCGTCCTGCGCGACGTATTCGCTGTCACACGTCCCGGCGGCCTGCTCGCCGTGGCCGAGTTCGCCGAACCGCTACGCCACCTGCCGTACGACCTGGGCATCGGGCGCCCCGGACTGGAAGACCGGTTGCTGGCGGCGCTCAACAACCAACACGCGCACGAGCTGCCCGAGATCGGCGCCGACTGGCCGCCGCGGCTGGCCGCTGCCGGATTCTCGGTGCTCGAGCACCGCATGTTCGAGCTCGACCTGCGCCCAGGACGGAACGTCGACGCGATCCGCTACGCACGGCTGTGGTTCGGCCGGCTGCGGCACGGGATCGCGGACGCGGTGGACGGCGACGATCTCGCGACGCTGGACCTGCTCCTCGCCGATCACGGTCCGCACGCGCTGCGGCTCCGCGACGACCTGCACCTGCACGGCCACCGGACCGTCACCCTCGCCCGCCGCGACTGACTGCAGCAGGCGAGGCTGCTATTCGGCAGCCGCGATGGCGTCGAGCAGTTCGCGGGCGCGGTCGGGGGCGCAGATCAGCAGGTCGGGCAGGTACGGGTGCTCGCTGTTGTAGACCAGCGGCGAACCGTCCACGCGCGAGGCATGTAGCCCGGCGGCCTGGACGACGCCGACCGGCGCGGCCGAGTCCCACTCCCATTGCCCGCCCGCGTGCACGTACGCGAGCGCGTCGCCGCGCAGCACGGCCATCGCCTTCGCGCCCGCCGACCCCATCGGGCGCAGCTCGGCGCCGACCGCCTCAGCAACCGCGGCCGCGAACGACGGCGGCCGGCTGTCGCTGACCAGGATCACGTTCGTGTCCGTGGCGGTGGCCGTCGCGTCGTCGCTGGCGTAGACGGCATCCAGCCCCGGCTGGGCGACCGCGGCGTCGGTGATACCGGACCCGCGCTGCCACAGCGCCACGTGCACGGCCCAATCGCTGCGCCCGGTCATGCCGTACTCGCGAGTGCCGTCCAGCGGGTCGATGATCCACACCCGGTCTGCGGACAGCCGCGCCGGCGAGTCCACCGACTCCTCGGACAGCACCGCGTCGTCCGGCCGGTGCTCGGCGAGCAACGACAGCAGCAGCGCGTTCGAGTCGGCGTCGCCGCGCTTGCCGAGCTCCTTGCCGCTCAGCCCACTGGTCGACTGCAGCTCGAGCAGCAGTGCGCCGGCTCGCTGCGCCAGGTCGGCGGCGAGCCTGGCGTCCGGCTCAGCCATTGCCTTCCAGCCGGTCGATGCGATCGAGGACGACACCGGCCAGCGCGGCCGCATCGCCGTCGTCCGGGCGCAGCAGCAGGTCCGGCGACTGCGGCGCCTCGTACGGGTCGTCCACGCCGGTGAACCCGGTGATCTCGCCGGCCCGCGCCTTGGCGTACATGCCCTTCGGGTCGCGCGCCTCGCACACCTCGAGCGGGGTGTCCATGAACACCTCGAGGAACGGCAGACCCGCCTCGTCGTGCGCGGCGCGAGCCCGGTCGCGGTCGGCACGGTACGGGCTGACCAGCGAGACGATCGCGACCACGCCGGCGTCGGCCATCAGCTTGGCGACCTCGCCGACGCGGCGGACGTTCTCGGCGCGGTCCTCGGCGGAGAAGCCCAGGTCCGAGTTCAGTCCGTGCCGCAGGTTGTCGCCGTCCAGCAGGTAGGCGGGCCGTCCCGCGGCGACGAGACGCCGCTCCAGTTCGACCGCGACGGTCGACTTGCCCGAACCGGACAGGCCGGTCAGCCAGACGGTGAGGCCCGACGTCGCGCGCTGCTCGCGGTTGACCGCGCCGCCGTGCCAGACGACGTTCGACTCGCGCAGGCTGGGCCCGAGGATCATGCCGGCGCCGACGGTGTTGTTGGTGGCCTCGTCGACAAGGATGAAGCTGCCGGTCTCGCGGTTGCGCCGGTAGGGGTCGAACTGCAGCGGCTGCTGGGTGCGCAGCCGGACGCGGCCGATCTCGTTGAGCGCCAGCCCAGCTGCTTCCTCGTCGCGATGCAGCGTGTTGATGTCCAGCCGGTATTCGAGGTCCTTGATGCTCGCGCGCGTCGACCGGGTCGTGTGCTGGATCGTGTACGTCGCGCCCGGCGTCAGCGAGGACCGCTCGTCCATCCAGGCGATCATCGCGTCGAGATCTTGAGTGCTGTGCGGGCGGTTGGCCGGCCGGCAGATCATGTCGCCGCGGGCGATGTCAATCTGGTCGGTCAGCTCCAGCGTCACGGCCTGGTCGGCGAAGCCCTCCTTGAGCGGAGTGCCGCCGGGGCCCCAGACGGCCTTGACCTTGGTCGAGAAGCCCGACGGCAGAACCGTGACGTCGTCGTCGGGACGGAACACGCCGCCGGCGACGGTGCCCGCGTAGCCGCGGAAGTCGTGCAGCACGGCGTCGGTCGACTGGCGCGGACGGATCACGTACTGCACCGGGAAGCGTGCGTCGATCAGGTTGCGGTCGCTGGCGACGTGCAGGTCCTCGAGGTGGTGCAGCAGGGACGTCCCCTCGTACCACTTCATGTTCTCGCTGACGCTCACCACGTTGTCGCCGGCCAGCGCCGACACCGGGATGAACGACAGGTCGCCGACCTCGAGCTTGGTGGCGAAGCGACGGAACTCGGTACGGATCTCCTCGAACCGCTCCTGCGAGTAGTCGACGAGGTCCATCTTGTTGATGCACATGATCAAGTGCGGGATGCCCAGCAGGCTCGCCAGGAACGCGTGCCGGCGAGACTGCTCCAGCACGCCGTTACGCGCGTCGATCAGGATCAGCGCGGCGTCCGCGGTGGACGCGCCGGTGACCATGTTGCGCGTGTACTGGATGTGGCCGGGGGTGTCGGCGATGATGAACTTGCGCTTGGGCGTGGCGAAATAGCGGTAGGCCACGTCGATGGTGATGCCCTGCTCGCGCTCGGCGCGCAGGCCGTCGGTGAGCAGCGCGAGGTCGGGCGCGGCGTGGCCGCGGGCCTGGCTGGTGGCCGACACCGACTCCAGCTGGTCCTCGAAGATCGCCTTCGAGTCGTACAGCAGTCGGCCGATCAGGGTGGACTTGCCGTCGTCGACGCTTCCCGCCGTGGCGATGCGCAGCAGCTGCGAGGCGGCCATTAGAAATAACCTTCCTTCTTGCGGTCTTCCATGCCGGCCTCACTGATCCGGTCGTCCCCGCGCGTCGCCCCGCGCTCGGTGAGCCGGGCCGCCGCGACCTCCTCGACCACCGCTTCTGGCGTGGCCGCGGACGACTGGACGCAGCCGGTCGTCGTCGCGTCGCCCATCGTGCGGTAGCGCACCGTCTCCTCGAACACCGCCTCGCCCTCGCCGGGCACGATGAACCGGTTCACCGCGTACAACATGCTGTCGCGCTCGACGACGTTGCGCTTGTGCGCGTAGTACAGCGGGGGCAGCTCGATCTGCTCGTCGCGGATGTACGTCCAGATGTCCAGCTCGGTCCAGTTGGACAGCGGGAACACCCGGATGTTCTCGCCCTTCTTGTGCCGGCCGTTGTAGAGGTTCCACAGCTCCGGACGCTGGTTGCGCGGGTCCCAGGCGCCGAACTCGTCGCGGAAGCTGAACACGCGCTCCTTGGCGCGCGCCTTCTCCTCGTCGCGCCGGGCGCCGCCGAAGACGGCGCCGAACTGGTTCTCGCGGATGCCGCGAAGGAGCGTGACGGTCTGCAGCCGGTTGCGGGGCGCGCCCGGGTACTCCTCGTGCACCCGGCCGGCGTCGATGTCGTCCTGGACGCTGGCCACGATGAGCCGCAACCCGTACTTGTCCACGACCTTGTCGCGGAAGGCGATGACCTCGTCGAAGTTCTGCCCGGTGTCGACGTGCATGATCGGGAACGGCACCGGTGCGGGCCAGAACGCCTTCGTCGCGAGGTGCAGCATCACGACGGAGTCCTTGCCGCCGGAGAACAACATGCCCGGGCGCTCGATCGTCGCGGCCACCTCGCGGAAGATGTGGACCGACTCGGCCTCGAGCTTGTCGAGATCGGTGAGTTCGTACGTTTCAGTCATCTCTCGCCTCTGGGTGGTCCGTCGGTCCGTCAAGTCTGCCTTGTGGCCCCGGTGGCGCCACAATCGGGGCGTTGTGAGCTGCGCCGCCCGCGGTCACGGCCGGTGACCGCCCGCCTCGGCGGTGACGGCGTCGGCCACCGCGACCAGCGCGCGCCCGCGCCGTCCGATCTCGGCGCCGGTGATCGCCGCATCGACGCCCAGGGTCAGCACTAGCTCCTGCCGGCCGTCCGCGTCGAAGGTCGGGGCCGACAGCAAGCTGACCGGGTGCTTGCCACGGGCGGACAGGTCGGCGCCCAGGTAGACCCGTTCGCCGATGGTGGACGCCAGCTCGCCGACCAGGTCGCGCACTTCGGCCGGCAGGTCGTACGCGGTGAGCCCGGCCATGAGCGAGTACAGCCGCCGGCCGGTGTCGGTCATCCCCTCGACCAGGTAGCCGCGGCGGCGGCACTCGGCGACGACCGCGCGCAGGTGTTCGTGATCCAGCCGGACGGGCAGCGTCGGGGGAGTCGCCAGCCAGCGCTCCACAGTGTCGTCGCTGTCCCACAGCACGTACATCAGGCCGACCGGCGGCACGAACGGGTAGCGCTGGCCGACACCGGTGGCGCTGGGGCGCCCGTCGGGTCCGACCGCGGCCAGCACCATGACGTCGTGGCCGACCACGGCGGACGCGGTGCACGTAGCCCGGTAGCGCTCGGCCAGTGGCGCGAGCCGGCGCGCGGCCACGTCGGCCGCTGCGAAGCTGTGCCGCGCGACCGTGCCGGCAGCGATCAGCGCGGGTCCCAGTCCGTACGTCTTGTCGTTCGGGTCTCGAGCCAGATAGCCGGCGTCGACGAGCGAGGTCACGATGCCCAGGCACGTCGGCTTGGACAGCCCGGTCTCGCGGGCGAGCTCGGACAGGCCGTACCGGCTGCCGCGGTGTGCGATGAAGTGGTCGAGCAGCGCAACGACCCGCTCGGTAGGCGGGGAGCGGCGGGCGGTGGTCATTGACGGCAACCTAGAACAGGTTCTAGGTTGAGGCAACCATCATGGACCGGCACGGTACATATTTGTACCAGCTCTTCAGTGCTCCGAGGGAGGAGGCGGCGTGCTCACCAAGCCGTTCGCGGACGCGATCATGGAGGCCGAGAAGCTGATCACGTCGGCGCCGCACGTGCGGACCGAGCAGGATCTGGCCGAGGGCTACGACTACCTCGCCGGCATGATCCGCCAGGCGCTGTCGTCCGCGTGGTCGTTCGACAAGGACTTTCCGTTCTTCATCCGCTCCGCCACGCCGTACACCAAGGTGGGCCTGGACAACCCCGACACGCTGTACTGGAGCGCGCGCATCCGTGACGACGCCGAGTACGTCGTGACCGGGCGCCGCGGCGCCACCGCGGACGTGAGCTTCCAGGTGCTCAACGGCGACTACACCCCAGCCGACGTTCCGGACAGCCTGTCCGCATTCGATGATCGGGACATCGAGATCGCCGCCGACGGCTCGTTCTCACTGCGCTTCGGGCCGCCGAAACCGGACGGCGGCCCGAACTACTTCGCGCTCGGACCGCGCGCCGCGATGTTGCTGGTGCGCGAGGTGTTCAGCGACTGGACCGCCGCGCCCGGCTCGATCCGCATCGAACGGGTGGACGGCGTCGGCACGGCGCCCGGGCCGCGTCCGGCGAACCTGACCGAGAAGCGGATGAACGCCGCCGCCAAGTCGGTGGTCTCGCAGATCAAGACGTTCCTCGCGTTCCCCGAGTGGTTCTACCTGAAGCTGCCGGTCAACACGATGACCGAGCCGCGGCTGACGCCGGGAGGGCTGGCCACGCAGTACTCGTCGGTCGGGCACTACGACCTCGCGGACGACCGCGCCCTGGTCGTGACCGTGCCGGTTTCCGAGGCGCCGTACCAGGGCTTCCAGCTCGGCTCGATGTGGTACATCTCGATGGACTTCATCAACCACCAGACGTCGCTGAACACCCACCAGGCGCAGCACGACCCGGACGGCAAGATCCGATTCGTCGTCAGCGAGCGGAACCCGGGTGTCGCGAACTGGCTGGAGTGCACCGGACACTCGCGCGGTTACTTGCAGATCCGATGGCAGCGCACGTCACGCGAATACACCGCGGCCGACGGGCCGGTCGTCGAGGAGGTCGCCGTGGACGAACTGCCCAAGGTGCTGCCGTACTACGAGCAGAACACCGTCACCGACGCGCAATGGCGCGAACGCATCGCCGCTCGCCAGCGCGCGATCGCCGATCGGATGCTCGGATGAGCGCGCAGCTGCTGGACGGCAAGGTTGCGGTGATCTCCGGTGTCGGCCCGGGCCTCGGCCGCGCGATCGCCGAGCAGTTCGCCAAGGCCGGTGCTGATCTCGTCCTTGCCTCGCGCACCGAGTCGCGACTGCAGGAGGTTGCCGACGACGTCCGTGCCGTCGGCGTCAAGGCGCTGGTCGTGCCGACGGACATCAACGACGACGCGGCCGCGCAGCACCTCGTCGACGCAACCCTCGCCGAGTACGGGCGCGTCGACGCGCTGATCAGCAACGCGTTCGCGATTCCGCCGCTCGGGCCTTTGCAGACCGTCGACTTCGACCAGGCGCGCGCCGGTTTCGAGACGAATGTGTTCGCGGCGCTGCGGCTGACCCGGCTGTTCGTCCCGGCGCTCACTGAGTCACGCGGCAACGTTGTGATGATCAACTCGTCGGTGCTGCGGCACTCGTCCATGCCCTACGGCGCTTACAAGATGACCAAAGCGTCGCTGCTCGCGCTCGCGCAGAGCCTGGCCACCGAGCTCGGTCCGTCCGGGATCCGCGTCAACTCTGTCGCGCCCGGATGGATCTGGGCCGACACGCTGCAGAACTACTTCGGCTACCTCGCGCACAAGCGCGGCGTCGAGCCGAAGGTCGTCTACGACGAGATCGCGGACACCATCGACCTGCGCCGGCTGCCCGTCCCGGACGAGATCGCCGACGCGGTCGTGTTCATGGCCTCGGACCTCGCGCGCGGCATCACCGGCCACTGCCTCGACGTCAACTGCGGCGAGTACCACCACTAGACCCCACGAAAAGCTTGTCGCAAAGAACGCTCCAACCTTTCCGCGGGGGCCCCCGAATGACTGACAGAACTTCCGTTGGAACAGTCGATGACTTGCACGAGTCGGCGACGAAGCTGACCGGGCTGACCGACTTCGGCGACCCGTCGTACCGCGAGGGCCTCGGCGTGCTGCTCGACTCGTACGCGAACGACGAGCAGCTGACCCCGCTGGGGAACAAGGTGAAGCGCTCCGAGCTGCGCGGCGCGCTGGTGGCGCGGCTACTCAGCGAGGCGGCGTTCCAGCAGTACCCGGACTCCGCGGACGTGCCGATCGAACGGCCGATCTTCGTCACCGGGCTGACCCGTACGGGGACAACCGCGATGCACCGGTTGCTGTGTGCCGATCCCTCCGCGCAGGGTTTGGAGCAGTGGCTCTGCGAGGTGCCGCAGCCGCGCCCGCCGCGCGAGACGTGGGCGGACAACCCGATCTTCCAGCACATCCAGGCGGGATTCGATCAATTCCACGCGGCCAATCCGGACTTCGCCGGCGTCCACTACATCAACGCGGACGTCGTCGAGGAGTGCTGGCAGTTGCTGCGTCAGTCGGCGATGTCGATCTCGTACGAGTCCCTCGGCCACGTGCCTACCTATTCCGCGTGGCTCGCGAAGCAGGACTGGGTGCCTGCTTACCGGCGGCACCGCCGCAACCTGCAGCTGATCGGACTGAACGACGTCGGCAAGCGCTGGGTGCTTAAGAACCCCAGCCATCTGTTCGCGTTGGACGCGCTGCTCGAGGTGTACCCGGACGCGCTCATCGTGCAGACGCATCGTGATCCGCGCGCGCTCATCCCGTCCAGCTGCTCGCTGTCCGCGCTCGCGACGCGCGGCTACTCGACGAAGTTCGTGGGCGACGTGATCGGGCGCGACCAGCTCGACATGCTCGGCCGCGGGGTGTCGCTGTTCATGCAGGCCCGCGCCCGGCACGATCCGGCCCGGTTCTGCGACGTCCAGTTCGAGGACCTGTCCCGCGATCCGGTCGGCGTCGTGCGCGGTGTGTACGAGTACTTCGGTCTGCCCTGGACGGATCAGGTGCAGGCCGCCGTCGAGGCCGAGAACTCCGCAGCGCACAGCGGACCGCGCGCACCCGCGCACCGGTACACGCTCTCGGACTTCGGGCTGAGCCAGGATGAGGTCGACGAGCGGTTCGCCGACTACGTCAAGGCGCATCGCCCGTAGCCGCTCGGCGTTTGGGCCGGCGCTGCCGGCTTTCGGTTGCTGCGCTGGTTGCGTCTCTTGGCGGCGACGACGGGGCCGCTTGCTCTCCCCTCGGCTCCCGCTGCCGGCTGTCCGGTTCCAGCGTTGGTTCCAGCTCTGCCCGGTGAGAGCGTGCGGCCGGAATCTCCTTGCGAAATAAGGGGAAAATCCTTCCGCAAGGGTTGACACCGGACGATCCAGGATTACAAGCGAATGTATGCACGAATCAGTCTCGACAGTCGACGCGGGCACCACCGCGCTCACGGGGCTGATCCGCACGCTGCGCGACCTACCCGGCGGCGCCGATGATGCAGCCCGCATCGACCGGATCCGACTGCTCGAAGAGCTGAAATCGACAGCTGCCGCCGTGCAGGCCCGGGAGACCGCCGAGTTCGCCGCCTCGCAACGGCAGGCACAGTTGGACGCGGGCGTTCGGGCCGAGCGCGCCGATAGGGGGATCGCCTCCCAGATCGGGCTGGCTCGCCGGGTGTCGCACTTCCAGGCCCGGCGGTATGTCGGCTGGGCGAAGATCCTCACTGCGGAGCTGCCGGCCACGTTCGCGCAACTGCAGGCAGGCAAGACCAGCGAGTGGCGGGCGATGCTCGTGGCCCGGGAAACCGCGTGGCTCTCCCGCGAGCACCGCGCCGCCGTCGATGCCGAGCTCGCCCCGAAGTTGGAGCCGCTAGGTGACAAGCGGGTCGAGACCGAGGCGAAGAAAGCCGCCTACCGGATCGACCCGTCCGGGTTCGTGAACCGGCTCAGCAACTCCGCCAACGACCGCCGCGTCAGCCTGCGACCCGCACCGGACGCGATGACGAGACTGACTGCGCTGCTACCGGTCGCGCAAGGTGTCGCCGTCTACGCGGCCCTGTCCCGGCACGCCGACACGAACATCGCCACTGGCGATGAGCGGGGCCGGGGTCAGGTCATGGCCGACACGCTCGTGGAACGCGTCACCGGACAAACCACCGCCGAGCAGGTGCCCGTCGAGGTCAACCTCGTCATCGACACCGACACCCTCCTCGGTGACGGAACCGAACCCGCCCTCATCGACGGCGTCCCCATCCCCGCCACCACCGCCCGCGACCTCGCCCTACGCCCGGACGCACCCCGCTGGCTGCGCCGCCTCTACACCCGACCCGACACCGGCGACCTCGTCGCCATGGACAGCAAACGGCGACTGTTCACCAGAAACCAGCGGCGCTTCATCGCCCTGCGCGACCAGACCTGCCGAACCCCCTGGTGCGAAGCACCCATCCGACACACCGACCACACCCACCCCGCCCAACGGGGCGGACCCACCAGCCTGGGCAACGGCGGAGGGCTGTGCGTCGCCTGCAACATCGCCAAACAAGCACCCGGATGGCACGCCCGACCCGGACCCGCCGGAATCATCGACATCTTCACGCCCACCGGCCACCACTACACCAGCCGGCCACCGTCCCTGCCCAGAAGCAGGCAGAAACACTCACCGCTCGAACAGCAACTCGCCGAATACCTGCGCGAGGCGTGCCGGGCTACTCACGCGGCATAGCGCAGCCGGTCTACTTCGGGATGACCTTGTTCGGGTCGTGCAGCACGACGGTGCCCGCGACCATGTCGTGCAGGGCGCGGTGCTCCTTCGTGGACACGAACAAGATGAACGAGATCAGCCCCGTGATGAACGACAGAATGCCGTCGACGATCCGACCGATGATGTCGCGCAGCGCCATGACTCCCCACGTCGCGGGGCGATTCTCGGCCGGGCGCCAGACACGCATGCCCAGCACGCTCAGCGCCGGCGACGTGCCACGCCCCCAAAGGACCAGCCCCCAGATGATGTAGCCGATGCCGAGCGTCACGATGAACAGCGGAATCGCGAGGAAATACGCGCCGATGCGGCGTCCCACGCTCGCCAGCGCCGTGCCCTGCGGCAGGGTCAGGCCGCTCGCCGGGTCGAAGTACATTCCGGCCGGGACGACGCCCGCCTCGCCATAGCCGTATCCCATCGGTGGCCGCGGCGCAGCCTGGAACGGCTGCCCGGGCGGCGGGCCGTAGGGCTGGCCCGGCGGGGGCGGGAAGTACTGCCCGCCGGGCGATGGGTGTCCCCCCGGCAATGGGGGCGCAGCCGCCGGGGGAGGCGGCATCTGCGGCGGTGCTGGCTGAGCCTCCGGTGGCGGCGGCGCCGGATGGAAGCCGTGTTGCGGATCCCAGCCCTGCTCGGACGGCGTCGGGTCAGGCTGGTTGGGATCGCTTGGGTTCGACATCGCGGACGGCTCCTGCGGGCTGTGGTCAGCGGACGCGGCCACCCTAGACGCAAACAGCGGTTGCGGGGGAGAGGCACCATGGAGCGGTGCACCCGTCGCCCGAGCAGTTCGCCGCGCTCACCGAGCTGATCGGCGCCGGCCGGGTCGTGGTGCTCAGCGGAGCCGGGCTGTCCACGGAATCAGGCATACCGGACTACCGCGGACCGTCCGGGGCGTCCCGTCGGCACTCACCGATGACCTACCAGACCTTCGTCGGCGATCAGGTGGCCCGGCACCGGTACTGGGCGCGCAGCTTCCTCGGCTGGCGGCAGATCGCGCAGGCGCGGCCGAACGCCGGCCACCGTGCGGTCGCCGAACTGCAGCGACACGGGCTGGTCGACGCGATCATCACGCAGAACGTGGACGGCCTGCACCAGGCGGCGGGAGCACGGGACGTCGTCGAACTACACGGCGGGCTCGACCGGGTCCTGTGCCTCGCGTGCGGCCGCCCCGAGCCGCGGCGAGGTCTCGACGCGCGGCTGCACGCCGCGAACCGCGCATTCACCGCGGCGGCGATCGCGGTCAACCCCGACGGCGATGTCACGCTCGACGACAGCGAACTGGCCGCCTTCCGTATGGTCGACTGTCTCGGCTGCGGAGAGGGTCCGCTGAAACCCGACGTCGTCTTCTTCGGCGAGAACGTGCCGAAGCCACGTGTCGAACAGTGCTACGCGGCGGTCGAGGCAGCAGCATCACTACTCGTACTCGGCTCGTCGCTCACTGTGCTGTCCGGTTTCCGGTTCGTCCGGCATGCGGCCAGGCACAGCGTCCCCGTCGCCATCGTCAACCAGGGTCCGACCCGTGGCGACGACCTCGCCGACGTCCGGTTGGACGCGCCACT
This sequence comes from Jatrophihabitantaceae bacterium, assembly GCA_035765515.1. GTDB lineage: Bacteria > Actinomycetota > Actinomycetes > Mycobacteriales > Jatrophihabitantaceae > DASRSS01. Next base: position 27,090 of record DASTXN010000078.1, read on the forward strand.
CGGCAGCACGCTGACGGCACTGCTCACCGAGCTCGGGACCGGACAGCCGGTGCCGGTACGTCAGGCCGGTGCGGTCTGCTGATCGACCGAGTCCGAGTCCGGCTCGTGGTCGCCAGGAAAGACGTCAACCTCGTTGTGGTGCCAGACGGGGTGATCGCCAGCCGTCTCGACGTTGAACCCGTAGTCGAAGACGAGGCCGCCGCCGTATGTCGCCCCGACGGTGACGAGTAGCGCCGCGACGGCCGAGAGCACCGCCATTGCGATCGGTGCGCTCGTGCGGTCCTCATACACAGCAAGGCGAAGCACGAGGTCCACTGCCGCCACCGCGGTGACGGTCAGCATGATGATCGCGTGCGCGTTGATGGTCCGCCGCGCCTGAGTGCCCGGTTCGCTCGAGCGATGCCAGTCCGCCCAGCCGGTGAGCGCGGCGAGCAGCGAGACGGCGACGCCGCCGAGCACCGTCCACGTACCGGCCACGAACAGCTGCCGGGCCAACGCGTCGTGGCCGTCCGGCAGGGCCGCCGACACGATGTCGAACACCGCGGCAAACAGGTACGCGGCGATCGGGATGTCCGTCAGCGGCGGATGAAACGGCTTTCCCGCGAGCCCGCGCAGACCGCGGTTCTCTCGACCGGACATGGTGACGGACGGGCGGAACGAGAAATGGCGCACCGGTACCTCCAGTGTCTTATGGCGCGGATCGGACTTCGATCCGGCCGTCCTGCACTCGGGCTTCGTAACGCGGCTGGGCGGCGGTCGCCGGTCCACGCTCTATCTCGCCGTCCGTGAGCCGGAAGACGCTGCCGTGCCAGGGGCAGGTGACGCAGCCATCGGCGAACTCACCCTCATCGAGCGGTCCGCCCATGTGCGAGCAGGTGTTCGACAGCGCGTGAATCCGGTCGCCGCTTCGGTACAGCAGAACCGCCACGCCGCCCGCATCGACCTTGCGGCCGGTACCGTCGGCCAGTTCGTCGTCGGCGAGCACCGGCGTCCAGTCCTCCGGCCCGGATTCCCACGCGGTCCGGTTCACGTTCGTGCCCTTGGCGAACGACAGGTGCCCGCCGAGGTACGCCCCAGCTCCCATGGTGGCCAGGCCCACCAGCCCGAGCAGCTTGCCGAAGCGGCGGTGACCGTGCGAGCGGGCCCGCGCCGACGCGCAGAAGATCAACAGTGCGCCGGTGTTGGCGCCGGCGTGGACGAGCCCGAGCCGGGTCTCCGGTCCGTAGGTGTCCGACCAGTCGTTCAGGCCCGTCGCTGCGGTCGGGATCGCGGCCAGCACCCCGGTCTTGACCAGCAGGTCCGCGGCCGGTTCTGCAGAGCGCCCACCGACGACGTCCAGTAGCGCGGCCATGGTCCAGGCGCCGATCGGCACGTCGGTCAGCATCGGGTGCGCGGGGTGACCGAGTGGCGTCCCGCTGGCCCAGTTGCGCACCTGCCTCGGCCGCACCGCCTTCGCCACCATGTCGACGACCGGCTTGGACAGCGCGTCCAGGGATTCGGTGTTCTCGATCCGCTCGATGATCTCGGCCAAGATCTTCATCGGTGCCCCTTCGTCGCAGTGCGGGTTTTTCTCCACCCTTGCGCTATTGGCGGCTTCCGGCCAGCGAGAAGAACTCCTGCCGCGACCGCGCGTCCGAACGCAGCGTGCCGAGCAGGGTGGACGTCACCGTGGACGATCCGGTGGCCCGGATCCCGCGCAGCGTCATGCAGCTGTGTTCGGCCTCGATCACCACGCCGACGCCTTTGGGGGCGAGGTTGTCCTGCAGCCACTCGGCGATCTGCTTCGTGAGCCGCTCCTGCACCTGCGGCCGCGAGGAGAAGTGCGTGACGACGCGCGCGAGCTTGGACAGGCCCAGGATTCGCTCGCCCGGCAGGTATCCGACGTGCGCGACGCCGACGAATGGCAGCAGGTGGTGCTCGCAGAACGAGCGCAGCGGGATCGAGCGCGCGAGCACCAGCTCGTTGTAGCCCTCGTCGTTCGGGAACGTCGTCAGGTCGAACGCCGGCGGACTGAACAGCTCGGCGTACGCGCGTGCCATCCGTCGCGGAGTCTCGCGCAGGCTCTCGGTGTCGGTCGCGATGCCCAGCGCGTGCAGCAGGTCGGCGGCCGCCCGCTCGGCCGCGTCGAGGTCGATGGCCGCGGCGGGCTCGGCGACGTGCAGGTGGGCCGGCGGACGCGCTTCCTCTTCGTACTCGTCGAGTCCGAGCAGCATCGTCATGGTTCCTCCATCAACGGTGATTACACCAACAAAGCTTTCCGAAATTGTGCGCCGCCGTCAAGTGCTAGCCGTGATGATCTATTTCGACGGCACACATTGGCGATATACTCACGAACATGGACCCGCAGGCGGTCGCCGCGATCGCGACGCTCGATGACGACGTCCGCCGCGCGCTGTTCACCTGCGTGCGGGACGCGCCGGGCCCCGTCACGCGTGAGGCCGCGGCCGAGGCGGTCGGCATCTCGCGCAAGCTGGCGGCCTTCCACCTGGACAAGCTCGTGGCCGCCGGTCTGCTCGATGCGCGCACCGAGGCCGTCGGCGATCGGCGCGTGGGACGGACTCCCAAGGTGTACGAGCCCTCGCGCCGCCATCTGCAGGTGTCGCTGCCGCAGCGTGAGCACGGACTGCTCGCCGAGGTCCTGATCACCGCGCTGGGCTCGCCCGAGGCGGCGGCCGCGAGAGAAGCCGCGATACACGCCGCCCGCGATCGCGGCGAACGCGAAGGCGCAGCCCTTCGCGATCGAGTGCGCCCCGGGCGGCTCGGCGTCGAGCGCGGCACGCGATTGGCGTCCGACCTGCTCGACGAGCACGGATTCGAACCCGTCCGCACCGAAGGCGAGGACCTGCTGCGGCTGCGAAACTGCCCGTTCCACCCGATTGTCGAGTCCTCGCCGGAGCTCGTCTGCGGGCTGAACCACGCCTACCTGTGCGGGATGCTGCACGGCCTCGGCGCCGACACCGCGCTCGACGCCGTTCTCGCGCCGGAACCGGGCCAGTGCTGCGTCGCATTCCGGCGCCGTGAAAGCGACTAAAATCCGCCGCGGGCCGGGCATAGCATGGGCACCATGCTCGTCGCTCTCGCCAGCTTCACCGTTGCCGCGACGCTGATCGTCCTGCTGCCGGGTCCGGACACGCTCGTGGTCGTGCGCAGCATCATGCGTGGCGGACGCCGCAAGGGGATCACAACCGCGCTCGGCAACCTGTGCGGGCTGACGGTGTGGGTGTGTGCGGCCGCCCTCGGACTCGCGGCGGTGCTGCGCGCCAGCGAGGTCGGCTACGACATCCTGCGGATCGCCGGCGCCACCTACCTGCTCTGGCTCGGAGTGCAGGCGTGGCGCAATCGCGGACGCATCGAGGACGCGCCGCGCGGGCGTGGCGGCGTCCTCGGCACCGGCTTCTTCGCGGGCCTGCTGACGAACCTGCTGAACCCCAAGGTCGGCGTGTTCTTCGTGACCTTCCTGCCGGGCTTCGTCCCGCGCGGCGACTCGGTGGGCCTGACCTCGCTGCTGTTCGGAGCGATCTTCGTCGCGCTGACGGCGATCTACTGGGTCGTGCTGCTCGGACTGGCCGGCACCGTGACGGCGTGGTTGAGCGCGCCGCGCATCCGACGCCGCCTGGACACGATCACCGCCGCGATCCTGGTGGGCTTCGGCGCGAAACTGGTCACCGAGTCCTGAACCGGCCATGATCGGCCCATGACCAGCGAGGTGCGAGGCGTCGTCAGTCTCGGTAAGGGCGAGCCGGTGCGGGTCGAAACCGTGCTCGTGCCCGATCCCGGTCCGGGCGAGGCGCTCGTCCGAGTACAGGCCTGCGGCGTATGCCACACCGACCTGCACTACCGCGAGGGCGGGATCACCGACGGTTTCCCGTTCCTGCTCGGCCACGAGGCGTCCGGAGTGGTCGAGGCGGTCGGGGACGGCGTGAGCGATCTGGCGGCCGGCGACTTCGTGATCCTCAACTGGCGCGCGGTCTGTGGCAGCTGCCGGGCCTGCCGCCGTGGCCGTCCCTGGTACTGCTTCGACACGTTCAACGCAGCACAGCCGATGACCCTGGCGGACGGGACGGCGCTGTCGCCCGCACTGGGCATCGGCGCGTTCGCCGAGAAGACGCTCGTGCACGCCGGGCAGTGCACCAAGGTGGATCCGGCCGTCCGTCCAGAGGTCGCCGGACTGCTCGGCTGCGGAGTGATGGCGGGCCTCGGCGCGGCGATCAACACCGGCGGCGTGACGCGGGGCGACTCCGTCGCGGTGGTCGGCTGCGGGGGAGTCGGCTGCGCGGCGGTCGCAGGCGCGCGGCTGGCCGGTGCGTCGCGGATCATCGCCGTGGACATCGATGACCGCAAGCTCGCGACCGCGCGCGAGCTCGGGGCGACCGACATGGTCAACTCGCGCACGACCGATCCCGTAGAGGCGATCCGGGCCCTCACCGGTGGCCACGGCGCGGACATCGTCATCGACGCGGTCGGCCGTCCCGAGACGTACCAGCAGGCGTTCCACGCGCGCGACCTCGCCGGCACCGTCGTGCTCGTCGGCGTCCCGACGCCGGACATGCGTCTGGAGCTGCCGCTGCTGGACTTCTTCTCGCACGGCGGGGCGCTCAAGTCGTCCTGGTACGGCGACTGCCTGCCGTCCCGCGACTTCCCGATGCTGGTCGACCTGCACCTGGCCGGACGGCTGCCGCTGGAGAAGTTCGTCAGCGAGACCATCCGGCTCGACCAGGTCGAGGAGGCGTTCGCCGCCATGGAGCGGGGGGACGTGCTGCGGTCGGTCGTGGTGTTCTGAGCTCGGCGCTGGCGTAACAGGGGCCTCATGGGCCACAATGGACGCGTAACGCACCTGTGCTTCGCACGGACCGCTGGGGAAGGCGTCGCCGTCGAGTCGGAGGTGTGTGATGTCGAGTGCCCGCGGTCCCCACGGTTCAGGTTCCCGCAGTGGGACCAACCGAGCCATGCCCGCGACCCGCGGCGTGGTCTACATGCATTGCGTGCCGTCGGCGATCGCGCCGCACGTGGAGTGGGCGCTGGCCGGGGTGCTGGGAACCCCGGTGAAAATGGAGTGGACGGCCCAGGCGGCCGCGCCGCAGCATCTGCGTGCCGAGGCGTCCTGGACGGGCGCGATCGGTACCGGGGCGCGACTGGCCGGCTCGCTGCGCGCCTGGCCGATGCTGGTGTTCGAGGTGACCGAGGACGGCACCTGGGCCAGTGACGGCGAGCGCCTGGCGTACGTACCCGGCCGCGGCTTCCACCGGCGGACCACCGCCGCGAACGGCGACGTCGTCGTCGGCGAGGAGCGGCTGCGCGGGCTGCTGGAGCGTTGCCGCAGCGTGGACGAGTACCGCCACGCCCTGGACGAACTGCTCGGCACCGCGTGGGACATCGAACTGGAGCCGTACCGCCTCGGCGGCGACGGCGCCCCCGTCACCCTGCTGCACTCCGCTGTCTAATCCGCGCAAGTGGCGTTCCCGCGCCTACGGCGCGGGTTAGAGCGGTATGTTGCCGTGGGCGCCGCGGCCGGCGGGGGCGGCGGCGAGCGCCTCGGTGACGACGGCGCGGGTGCGAGCCGGGTCGATCACCTCGTCCACGACGCCTATCTCCATCGCCTTGCCCACGCCGCCGGCGATCTTCTCGTGCTCAGCGGTCAACTCGGCGTGCAGCGCCTCGCGCTCGCCGGGGGGAGCCGCGGCGAGCTTGCGCCGGTGCAGGATCCCGACAGCGGCGGACGCGCCCATGACCGCGACCTCGACGTCCGGCCAGGCGAACACCCGGTTCGCGCCCAGTGAGCGCGAGTTCATCGCGATGTACGCGCCGCCGTACGTCTTGCGGGTGACGAGCGTGACGCGCGGGACGACGGCCTCACCGAACGCGTGCAACAGCTTGGCGCCCCGGCGCACGATGCCGTCCCACTCCTGTCCGACACCGGGCAGGTAGCCGGGAACGTCCACCAGCACCAGCAGCGGGATGCCGAACGCGTCGCACATGCGCACGAACCGCGCGGCCTTCTCGGCGGACGGCGAGTCCAGGCAACCACCGAGCCGTAGCGGGTTGTTCGCGATGACGCCCACGGTCCGCCCGGTGAGCCGGCCGAGACCGGTCACGATGTTCGGCGCCCACTTGGCGTGCAGTTCGAGGAACGAGTCCGCGTCCAGCACACCGTTGACCAGCGGGTGCACGTCGTACGCGCGCTTCGGGTTGTCCGGCAGCAGCGCGGACAGGTCGACGTCCGGGCCGACGAGCGAGAGGTCGAACTCGCCCTGCAGCGCGAACAGCGTGGTGGCGTGCCGAGCAGCGGCGAGTGCCTGCTCCTCGGTGTCGGTGACGACATGGACGACACCACTGCGCCGACCGTGCGTGTCGGTGCCGCCGAGCGACTCCATGTCCACGTTCTCGCCGGTGACCGAGCGGACGACGTCCGGTCCGGTGACGAACACGCGCCCGCTCTGCGACATGATCACCAGGTCGGTGAGCGCAGGCCCGTACGCCGCGCCGCCGGCAGCTGGGCCGAGCACGACCGAGATCTGCGGGACTCGCCCGGACGCGCGGATCATCGCCTGGAACACCAGGCCCACCGCGTGCAGGGCGAGCACACCCTCCGCCAGCCGAGCACCGCCGCAGTGCCACAGCCCGATCACCGGCACGCGTTCGCGCACGGCAACGTCGATCGCGTCCACGATGTGCCGGCAGCCCTCGTCGCCCATCGCGCCGCCCATGACTGTCGCGTCGGTGCAGAACGCGATGGCGGGCGCGCCCTCGATCGTTCCGCGCGCAGCGACGACACCGCTGGTGTCACGCGGGCGCAGCAGCGCGACCGAGTCGGCGTCGAAGAGGTTCTCGAGGCGCAGCTCGGGATCGCGCGGGTCGCGGTCGTCGACGCCCGGCTCGGTGTGGGGGTGAGCCAATGCCGTCATGGTGAGGGAACCTTCCTTCAGGCCTTGCGGAACACCAGGGATGCGTTGTGCCCGCCGAAGCCGAACGAGTCGTTGATCGCGACGGGGACGGGCATCTGCCGCGGTTCGCGCGGGACGTCCACGCGCAGTTCGTCGTCCGGGTCGTCGAGGTTGATCGTCGGCGGAACCACGTCGTTCTGCACAGCGAGCACGGTGGCGATCGCCTCGATCGCGCCCGCCGCACCGAGCAGGTGCCCGGTCATCGACTTGGTGCTGGTGACGACGGTGTCCTCGCCGAAGAGCTCGGCCAGCGCGGACGCCTCGCCCATGTCGCCGACCGGGGTGGAGGTCGCGTGCGCGTTGACGTGCACGACGTCGTCGTACGAGATGCCCGCCCGCTCGACCGCGGCGCGCAGCGCGCGCACCTGGCCGGACTTGTCGGGCTGAACGATGTCCTTCGCGTCGGACGTCACGGCGGCGCCCGCGAGCACCGCGTAGGGGGTGCGCCCGCGTGCCGCGGCCGAGGATGCCCGCTCGAGCACGAGCACGCCGGCGCCCTCACCGAGCACGAAGCCGTCGCGTCCCTTGTCCCACGGACGCGATGCGCGCTGCGGCTCGTCGTTGCGCTTCGACATCGCCTGCATGCGGGCGAACCCGGCGATGTTCAGCGGGTGGATGCATGCCTCGGTGCCGCCGACGACGACGATGTCGGCGCGGTCCAGGTGCAGCAGGTCGAGGCCGTACGCGATCGCCTCGGACCCGGACGCGCACGCGCTGACCGTGGTGTGCACGCCGGCCTGCGCGCCGATCTCCAGCCCGACGTACGCCGCCGGGCCGTTGGGCATGTTCATCGGGATCAGCAGCGGCGAGACGCGGTCCGGCCCCTTCTCGAGCATGAGGTCGTACTGGCCGAGCAGCGACGTCACGCCGCCGATGCCGGTGCCGATGACGACCGCGAGCCGGGTCGGGTCGAGGCCGTTGTCGCTCGCGGTACCGGTGAAGCCGGCGTCTGCCCATGCTTCGCCGGCGGCCACGAGTGCGGCCTGCTCGCTGCGGTCCAGGCGGCGTGCCCGCACGCGCGGCAGCACCTCGGCCGGGTCGACGGCCATCGGTGCGGCGATGCGGACGGACAGGTCGGCCGCCCAGTCGTGCGTGAGCGCCGCGACTCCGGACCGGCCTGCGAGCAGGCCGGCCCAGAACGTCGCGACATCGCCACCGAGCGGCGTGGTAGCGCCCAGGCCGGTGACGACTATTTCACTGCGAGCACTCATCGGGTCAGTGCGACTCGATGTACTTGACGGCGTCGCCGACGGTCTTGAGCTTGGGCAGCTCCTCGTCGGGGATCTTCACGCCGAACTGCTCCTCGGCGGCCATCGCGACCTCGACCATCGACAGCGAGTCGACATCCAGGTCGTCGGTGAAGCTCTTGTCGTCACTGACGTTCGCCGGGTCTACGTCGGCGACCTCCTGCAGGATGGACGCGAGTCCGGAGCGGATCTCCTCGGCACTGGCCACGGGGACTGTTCCTTTCGAGGTTCGGTACTGCGGGGATCACGGACCGTCCACGGCGGACGGCACGGGTGTTACCGGGTTGACGTTATTACGGGGCGAGCACGACCTGGGCCGCGTAGGCGAGGCCGGAACCGAAGCCGAGCAGCAAGACCGGCGCGCCGGACGCGATCTCGCCGCGTTCGACCATGCGCGAGAGCGCCAGTGGGATCGTCGCCGCGGACGTATTGCCGGACGTCACGATGTCACGCGCGACCACCGCGTCCGGCACACCGAGCCGCTTAGCGATCGAGTCGATGATGCGCAGATTGGCCTGGTGCGGAACGAACGCGGCGAGCTCGGTCGGCTCCACGCCCGCGCGCCGGCACGCCTCCAGCGCGATCGGCGCCATCGTGCTGGTGGCCCACCGGTAGACCGCCTGGCCCTCCTGGCGGAACGTGCGGGTGCGCTCGTCGATCACGACCGCCTCGGTCTGTGCGCCGTCGCTGCCCCAGACCACCGGGCCGAGCCCGACATGCTCGGACGGACCGACGACCGCGGCGCCGGCACCGTCGCCGAGGATGATGCAGGTCGAGCGGTCCGCCATGTCGAGCCAGCCGGAGAACCGCTCGGACGCGACGACCAGCGCGTTGCGCGCCTGCCCGGCGAGCACCGCGGAGGATGCCACGTTGAGCGCGTAGACAAAACCCGAGCAGCCGGAGTTGACGTCGAACGCGCCGGGCGCGTCGATGCCCAGCCGGTTGGCGAGGTTCGGCGCCGCTGCCGGGACCGGGCTCGGCATCGTGCAGGTGGCGACCAGGACGAGGTCGATCTCGGCGGTCGAGATGCCGCTGGCCGCAATGGCCTTGCTGCCTGCCGCCTCGGCCATGTCCACGACGGTTTCGTCCGGGTCCGCCCAGCGGCGCTCGGCGATCCCGACCCGGCTCTTGATCCATTCGTCGTTCGTGTCCACGCCGCGGGCGACCAGGTCGTCGTTGGTGATCACGTTGGCGGGACGGTAGTGGCCCAGGCCGAGGATCTGCGATCCGGCCGGGCCGGGGACTGCTGCGAGGTCGACCATCAGTAGTCAGCTCCGTTGTTGATGCGCGCGACCGGTAGGCCGGCCGGGACGATGTCGCCGTTGTCGCGCAGCCACTCGGTCAGCACGCCGGCCTGCGGGGCGATGATCTCGTGCTCGTCGCGGTTAGTGGCGATCGTGCCGAGCCGCGTGCCGCGCGCGATGTCCGTCCCTTCGACGACGCCCTCGGCGCGGGTGAACACACCCTTGGCCGGGGTGACGACGATGCGGAACTCGGGGACGTGCTCGCCCTGCCCGTGTTCGGCGCGGGAGTCCATCAGCGTGCGTGCCCGCGACAGGTCCTCGGGCGTCTTCACCGCGAGCAACTCGACACCGGGGAGCTCGCGCTTGGCGATGCCGGTGAGCGTGCCGGCGGGGGCCAGCTCCAGCGCGGCGCTCACCCCCAGGTCGCGGCAGGTGCCCAGGCACAGGTCCCACCGCACCGGCAGGGTCACCTGGCGCACCAGGCGGGCCAGCAGGTCCGCGCCGGTGACGACCCCGGACCCGTCGGCGTTGGACAGCAGGATGGGGCGCGGGTCGGCGATCGCCAGCCCCTCGGCGAAGCGCGCGAGCGCAGTCTCCGCGGGTGCCATGTAGTGCGTGTGGAACGCCCCGGCCACGGCGAGCGGACGGACGCGGGCGCCGGCCGGCGGGTTGTCGGCGAGCGCGGCCAGCGCGTCCAGCGCTCCGGCCGCGACGATCTGGCCGGCCCCGTTGCGGTTCGCCGGAACCAGCCCGGCCGACTCGATACCCGCGGCGACCTCGTCCGGGTCGCCGCCGAGCAGGGCGGACATGCCGGTCGGCGTGAGCGCGCAGGCGGCGGCCATCGCCGAACCCCGGCGGGCGGCCAGTGCGACGGCATCCCGGCCGCTGAGCGCCCCCGAAACGGCGGCAGCTGTGAGCTCACCGACGCTGTGGCCGGCGACGACGCGCTCGGTCTCGGCGGCGCGACCACCGATCAGGCCGAGTTGGTCGGCCACGATCACACCGAGCGCCACGATCAGCGGCTGGGTGACCGCGGTGTCCTTGATCTCGTCGGCGTCTGCGGTCGTGCCGAGGCGGGCGAGGTCCAAGCCGGCGGCCTCGGACAGTTCGGCGAGTTGTTCCGGAACTCCCGGCAGCTCCAGCCAGGGGCTGAGCATGCCGGGCGTCTGCGCCCCCTGTCCGGGCGCGAATACGGCGATCACGGGGTCAACCTTCCTCCGCCCGCGCGGTGCTCGGCGAGGACGACACGAACAGGGATTCCTGCTCGTCGTTTGTAGGGTTCCACCATATCTGAGACGCTTCTGAGCCCGTCTGGCCAAGTGGCGTTGTCGGGTCGACCCAATTCGGCGGCCCGCGGCCCGCCTCAACCGGGCGTGTTCAGCCCGGTTCGTCCAGCCGCCCGAGGGTGAGCGCGAGGCGCAGCGCGAACGCCCCCCGCGGGTCGCCGGGCGCCTGGCCGCAGATCTCCGCGACCCGCCGCAGCCGGTACCGGACCGTGTTGGCATGGACGAACAGCGCCCGCGCCGTCGCTTCCAGCGCCCCGCCGGTCTCCAGGAACGTGCTGACGGTGTCCAGCAGCACCTCGCCGGCGGCGGCCAGCGGGCGGTACACCGTCTCGATCAGCGCGTCGCGCGCGTCCCCGTCGCCGGCCAGGGCGCGCTCGGGCAGCAACGCGTCGGCGTCCACCGGGCGTGGCGCGGCGGGCCAGGCGGCCACCGCCCGCAGCCCGCTCAGCGCGGCGCGGGTCACCGCGCTGGCTGCGCTGACGTCCGCCGCCACCGGGCTCGTCACGATCGGGCCGTCGCCGAAAACCGACACGAGCTGCTGTGCGGCAGCGAGCGGGTCGGCTACGCCGCCGAACACGACGACCAGCCGGTTGCCGTGCACGCCGGCCATCGCGTCCAGCCCCAGGCGGCGGACCAGCGCGTGCGTCTCGGCCAGTGCGTCGCGTTCGTCTGCCGCCGGGGTGCCGACGACGGCGCAGATCGGCCCGGTCGAGCGCCAGCCGAGCGCGGCGAGCTGGCTGGGCAGCGGGTCACCGACCTCGGTGCCGCGCACCAGGCTGTCGATCACCAGCGCCTCGAGCCGGTCGTCCCAGGAACCGCGGCTCTCGGCGGCCTGCGCGTAGACGCGGGCGGACGCGAACGCGATCTCGCGGCTGAAGCGCAGCAGCTCCTCGGTGACGGTGTCCTCGTCGCCGGCGCAAGCGAGCAGCGGCAGCTGTAGCTCGGCGACGGCGATCGTCTCGCGCACCAGCTCGACCGTCTGCTGCAGCGTGACGGCGCGGGCCATCGCCTGCGGGGCGGCGGCGAACACCTCGCCGGTCAGGCGCAGCACGTCGTCGGGGGAGCGCAGCCAATCGACGTAGGACTGCAGGCCGGCCTGCGCGACCAGCGTGACCCAGGAGCGTTGGTCGGCCGGCAGTTCACGGAACCAGGGCAGCTGCTCGTCCATCCGCGCGACGCTCTGGGTGGCGAGCTTGCCCGTCGCCTGCTCGATGCGGCGGATCGTCTCGTCCTGCAGCTTCGCGCGCACGGATGCAGCCTGCCACGTCCCCCGATCGCTACGGTGAGCTGTGCCCTCTTCGCAGCCGCGCGATCCCGTGGCCGACCTGCGCCAGATCGCCTTCATGCTCGAGCGCGCGCTCGAACCGTCGTTTCGCGTAAAGGCGTTCCGGACCGCCGCGAACGTGATCGAGAAGCTCCCGCCCGACGACGTGCGCGCGCGCGTCCAGGCCGGCACGCTGACCGAGCTGTCCGGTGTCGGGGACGTGACCGCCCGGTGCGTGACCGAGTCGCTGCAGGGCGAGGAGCCGGTCTACCTGCGCCGCCTGCTCGCTACCGAGGACGAGCCCGTGGACGCGGCGACCGCGGCGTTGCGCGCGGCGCTGCGCGGCGACTGCCACACGCACTCGGACTGGTCCGACGGCGGCTCGCCCATCCGCGAGATGGCGCTGGCCGCCCGCGACCTCGGCCACGAGTACATGGTGCTGACGGACCACTCCCCGCGGTTGAAGGTGGCACGCGGGCTGTCGGCCGAGCGGCTGGAGCAGCAGTTGGACGTGGTGGCCGACCTGAACGCCGAGCTCGCGCCGTTCCGGATCCTCACCGGCATCGAGGTAGACATCAACATCGACGGCACGCTGGACCAGGAGCCGGAGCTGCTGGCGCGCCTGGACGTGGTCGTCGCCAGCGTGCATTCCAAGCTCCGGATGTCCTCGGACGACATGACGCCGCGCATGGTCGCGGCGATCAGCAACCCGCACACCGACGTCCTCGGGCACTGCACGGGACGGCTGGTCAAGGGCGAGCGTGGCCGACGCCCCGAGTCGGAATTCGACGCCGAGGTCGTGTTCGCCGCCTGCGCGCGCTTCGACGTCGCCGTCGAGATCAACTCTCGGCCGGAGCGGCTGGATCCACCGAAGCGGCTGCTGCGCCTGGCCGTCGAGGCGGGCTGCCGGTTCTCGATCGACACCGACGCGCACGCGCCCGGTCAGCTCGACTGGCAGGTGCTGGGCTGCGAGCGGGCAGCGCGCAGCGGCGTCCGCGCCGAGTCCGTGATCAACACCTGGTCCGCCGACGACCTGCTCGCCTGGACGGCGAACCGCGTCCGGACGTGACGTCGGAAAACCGCCAGCACGTCGGGTTCGGCGCGGCGAAGATCGTGGCATGACCGAACTTCACGCGGACGGTTCGCTGGACTACGACGACATCACGCTCGCACCCGAAGGTGCCGACCTCGAGCCGCTGCTACGCGAGTTGCTGTCGCGGCCGCAGGTCGCGCGCGTGCACGTGCGGACGGTGCTGCCCCAGTGCTTCCTGTACGAGGTGCGCGCTCAGGACTGAGTGACGTCCACCTGCACCTTGTCGGGGTAGAACGCGACGTGGCCGGCGATCTCGGCGACGGCGGGGTACGGCGTCTGGTAGGTCCACACCGCATCGGTGAGTTCGGAGCCGTCGACGCGCAGGCTGTAGTACGACGCGTCGCCCTTGTACGGGCAGTAGCTGGACGTCTCGCTGCGCTGCAGCGCGTCGGCGGTGACGTCCGACAGCGGCACGTACTGCACCGCGGGGTAGTTCGACTCCTGCAGCGTCAGCGCGCGCGTGCTGTCCGCGACGACGTGATCGCCGACGCGGGCCACGACCCGTCCGGGATTGGGCGTGACCGTGATCGGATGGTCCGGTCCCGGTTCCAGGTGCGGCCTGCTCATCGCTGCTCCTCGCTGTCGTCGGTGTTGACATCACCTATGGTCCGCCGGGTTCGGCTTGGATGCGAGGATGGCGGCGTGGCGATCTTCCGACGCAAGCGCCCGGCCAACACCGTCAAGCTGCTGTCGGCGAGCGACCGGTTCGAAACGCTGACGGAGGGCGTCGCGACGCGGCACGTGTTCTCCGCCGGCGCGCACTACGACCCGGAGCGGGTTGCCTTCGGGGCGCTGACGGGGCTGGACGAGCACCTGGTCGAACCGGGCGCCGGCTTCGACTGGCACTCGCACCGCGGCGTGGAGATCCTCAGCTGGGTGCTGGACGGCACGCTGCGCCACGAGGACGACGCCGGCCGCGTCGAGCTGGTCGGCGCAGGACAACTGCTGCACCAGTCCACCGGATCGGGTGTGCGCCACCGCGAGTGGAACGCGTCCGACAGCGAACCGTTGCGCTTCGTCCAGCTGACCCTGATCGCCGCAGCGGACCAGCCGCGGTGCTCGCGTGCGACGCCTCCGTTGCTGGTTGCAGGTACCGGCCTGTTCGACGTGCTGCCCGGCAAGACCGAGCTGGAACTGTCGTCTGCGCTGCTGTACGTCGCGCGCGGATCGTTCAACGTCACGGGAATGGTGTTGGAGCCGGGTGACAGCGTGCAACTGGCCAGGACGATCCAGGTGTCCGGTGGCGGAGAGCTGCTGGTCTGGACTCCCGGTCCCGGCAACGACGAGTCGAAGGAGAACTGAATGCGCACGATCGAGCTCGGTGGACTGACCGTCTCGGCACAGGGTCTGGGCTGCATGGGTATGAGTGAGTGGTACGGGGCGGCGAACTGGGACGAGTCGGTGGCGACGATCCATCGCGCGCTCGACCTCGGCGTGACGCTGCTGGACACGGCGGACATCTACGGCGCGGGACACAACGAGGTGCTGGTCGGCCGCGCGATCGCCACGCGGCGGGACGAGGTGCAGCTGGCAACCAAGTTCGGCATCGACCGCTCCGGCGGCGACGACGCTCGCGTTGTCCGCGGCGAGCGCGGCTACGTCAAGCGTGCGGCGGAGAGCTCGCTGCTGCGGCTGGGCGTCGACCACATCGACCTGTACTACCTGCACCGTCCGCCGCAGACCGCGGAGATCGAGGAGACCGTCGGTGCGATGGCCGAACTCGTCGCCGAGGGCAAGGTCCGCTACCTCGGCCTGTCCGAGGTCGACGACGCACTGCTGCGGCGCGCGCACGCGGTACATCGGATCACCGCGGTGCAGAGCGAGTACTCGTTGTGGACGCGCGATCCGGAGACGACCGTGCTCGGTGCGCTGCGCGAACTCGGCGTCGGCCTGGTGCCGTACTCGCCGCTCGGGCGTGGGTTTTTGACCGGCACCGTCGACCGCACGGCGCTCGGCGCGAAGGACTTCCGCGGGCACAATCCCCGCTTCGCCGGCGAAGCAGGGGACGCTAACCAGGCCATCGCGGACGCCGTCGCGCGCGTCGCCGAGCGTAAGGGCGTGAGCGCCGCGCAGGTCGCGCTGGCCTGGGTACACGGCCAGGCCGAGCGGCTGGGGATCGCGGTGGTGCCGATCCCGGGCACGAAGCGGATCAAGTGGCTGGAGCAGAACGTCGCCGCGCTCGACGTGGTCCTGGACGCGGACGACCTGGCCGAGCTGGACCCGCTCGGTGACCGGGTCGTCGGCGCGCGGTACTGACCCGGCCCAGGTGTTGGCACTCTCGGGTAGAGAGTGCTAAAACGGATGGTGCACGGTATGCCGCCCGCCAGGGTGGTGGGCGGTGTGTGTCGAGGAGGTGAGAACCGTGCTCCGCTTCGACCCGTTCCGGGACCTGGACCGCATGACAGAGCAACTGCTCGGCGTCCCCGCCGGCTCCGCCCGCGCGCCCCGGTTCATGCCGATGGACCTCTACCGGTCCGGTGACCACTACGTCCTGCACGCCGACCTGCCGGGCATCGACCCCGGGTCCGTGGACGCCCATGTCGAGAACGGCACGCTGACGATCAAGGCCGAGCGCAGCGGCCGTACCGAGCAGGACGTGCAGTGGATCTCGTCCGAACGGTTCACCGGCACGTTCATGCGCCAGATCGCGCTGGGCGAAGGCCTGGACACCGACGCGATCACCGCGACCTACGCCAACGGCGTGCTGACCGTGACGATCCCGGTGGCCGAGAAGGCCAAGCCGCGCCGCATCGAGATCAACGCGACGCCTGAGCGCACTGTGCTCGAGTCCGGCGCTCCGGCGTAACGCGCACCTGGCCCCGTAGCAGGGGGACACTCCGGCCTGTCACCTGCTACGGGGCCAACGCTCAGGAGTCGCCGCCGATGGTCCCCGCGCCGGCCGCGTTGACGTCCAGCAGTTGGTACCGGTCGAAGGCCTCGCGCGGCGCCTCGGCCTTCACCTCGCCGCGGCGAGCCAGCTGCTCCAGCACGGCCACCACGATCGACTGTGCGTCCACGTGGAAGAAGCGGCGGGCAGCGCCGCGGGTGTCCGCGAAGCCGAATCCGTCCGTGCCGAGCGAGGTGTAGTCGCCGGGAACCCAGCGCGCGATCTGGTCCGGCACGGCCCGCATGAAGTCCGACACGGCCACGACCGGGCCTGGCGCATCCGCCAGCGCCGATGTGACGTACGGCGTGCGAGGCTCGCTGCCAGGGTCGAGGAACGCGGCCCGGTCGCACTCGACGGCGTCGCGGCGCAGCTCGTTCCAGGACGTCGCCGACCAGACGTCGGCGTCCACGCCCCACTCGTCGGCGAGCAGTTGCTGCGCCTCCAGCGCCCACGCCATCGCGACGCCGGACGCCAGCACCTGTGCCTGCGGGCGGCCGTTGGTCTGCTGGGCAGGTGCGTAGCGGTACAAGCCCCGCAGCAGCCCCTGGACGTCCAGGTTCTCCGGTTCCTTGGGCTGGTTGATCGGTTCGTTGTACACGGTCAGGTAGTAGAAGACGTCGTGCTCGCTGACCGTCGGCGTGCTGTACGAGCCGACGCCGTACATGCGCTCGAGGCCGGCTCGGACGATGTGGGCGATCTCGAACGCGTACGCGGGGTCGTACGCCACGCAGGCGGGGTTGGCCGACGCCAGCAGCAGCGAGTGCCCGTCGGCGTGCTGCAGGCCCTCGCCGGTCAGCGTGGTACGTCCGGCCGTCGCGCCGAGCACGAAGCCGCGACCGAGCTGGTCGGCCAGCTGCCAGAACTGGTCGCCGGTGCGCTGGAAACCGAACATCGAGTAGAAGATGTAGAAGGGAATCATCGGCGTCCCGTGCGTCGCGTACGACGTCGAGGCGGCGATGAACGAGGCGAGCGAGCCGGCCTCGGAGATGCCCTCGTGCAGGATCTGCCCGGTGGTCGACTCCTTGTACGACAGCAGCAGTTCGCGATCGACGGCGTCGTACTGCTGGCCGTGCACCGAGTAGATCTTCGCGGTCGGGAAGATCGCGTCCAGGCCGAAGGTGCGCGCCTCGTCCGGGATGATCGGCACGAAGCGCGGGCCGATCTCCTTGTCCTTGATCAGGTCCTTGAACAGGCGAACCGTTGCCATCGTCGTGGCGATCTGTTGCTTGCCCGAGCCGGCGCGCAGCTCCGCGTACGCGGCCTCGCCCGGCAGTGTCAGCGGCTTGGACCGCACGACCCGCTTCGGTGAAGCGCCACCCAGCGCGGCCCGGCGCTCCTTCATGTACTGGATCTCGTCGGACTTCTCACCCGGGTGGTAGTACGGCGGCAGGTCTGCCTCCAGCGCCGAGTCCGGGATGTCCAGGTAGAGCCGGTCGCGGAACGCCTTGAGGTCCGGGACGGTCAGCTTCTTCATCTGGTGCGTGGCGTTGCGCCCCTCGAAGGACTCCAGGGTCCAGCCCTTGATCGTCTTGGCGAGGATGACGGTCGGCTGGCCGACGTGCTCGCGCGCGGACTCGAACGCCGCGTACACCTTGCGGTAGTCGTGGCCACCGCGCGAGAGCTTGCGCAGGTCGTCGTCGGACAGGTCCTCGACCATTTTGCGCAGCCGTGGGTCGCCGCCGAAGAAGTGCTCGCGGATGTACGAGCCGGCTTCGACGCTGTATGTCTGGAACTGACCGTCCGGCGTCATGTTCATCTGGTTGACGAGGACGCCGTCGCCGTCCTTGGCCAGCAGCGGGTCCCAGTCACGGCCCCAGATCACCTTGATCACGTTCCAGCCGGCGCCGCGGAAGTACGACTCCAGCTCCTGGATGATCTTGCCGTTGCCGCGGACGGGCCCGTCCAGCCGCTGCAGGTTGCAGTTGATGACGAAGGTGAGGTTGTCCAGCTCCTCGCGGGCCGCGACGCCGATCGCGCCGAGCGACTCGATCTCGTCCATCTCGCCGTCGCCGAGGAACGCCCATACGTGCGAGTTGGACGTGTCGGCCAGGCCACGCGCGTGCAGGTAGCGGTTGAAGCGGGCCTGATAGATGGCGCTGATCGGGCCGAGGCCCATCGAAACGGTCGGGAACTCCCAGAACTCCGGCATCAGCCGCGGGTGCGGGTACGACGACAGGCCGAACGGCGCGTGCGACTGCTCCTGGCGGAAACCGTCCAGGTGCCGCTCGGTGAGCCGACCCTCGAGGAATGCGCGCGCGTAGATGCCCGGCGACGCGTGGCCTTGGTAGTAGACCTGATCGCCCATCCCGCTGGCGAGGTCCTTGCCCCGGAAGAAGTGGTTGAAGCCGACCTCGTACAGCGACGCGGAGCTGGCGTACGTGGCGATGTGGCCGCCGACTCCGACCGTCTTGTTCGCGCGAGAGACCATGATCGCCGCGTTCCAGCGGATGTACGCGCGGATGCGGCGCTCGATGTGCTCGTCGCCGGGGAACCAGGGCTCGCGCTCGGGCGGGATGCTGTTGATGTAGTCGGTGCTGCGCAGCGCGGGGACGCCCACCTGCCGTTCGCGCGCGCGTTCGAGCAGCTTCAGCATCAGGTATCGCGCCCGTTGGCGGCCGTCCGAGTCGATGGCGGCGTCGAGTGACTCCAGCCATTCGCGGGTCTCGTCCGGGTCGATGTCCGGGAGCTGGTTGGGCAAACCGTCGGTGATGATGCTGAACCTGTCGCGTGTCACCCTCCCAGTGTGCTCTACTGCGGCCACTAAGGTCAGGAGCATCGGTTACCGCGCGGTAGCGCGGACGCATCGACCAGGGAGGTCCGCGTCGTGAGCTCGAACCCCGCCGGGGGGGCAGGTGCTGGCAACGGCCCCGGCATCGCCGAACGGATGGGCCTTGCGCCCCAGATGATCGTCATGGAGATCGGCTATGACGACGACGTCGACGAACAG
>DASTXN010000079.1:0-2668 GCA_035765515.1 Jatrophihabitantaceae bacterium
GGAGTCCCCGAAATGTCGTTGCCAGGCTTGTTGCAGACGGTGGTCCACGCGATCGTGGCGGAAATTCCGAATCCAGCTCCGGCCGATCCGACGGGGAACGCGAAAGGCATCACGCTGCTGTTGTCCTACATCAAGTGGGGTGTGCTGATCGTGTGCGCCGGGGTCGCGCTGGCCTCGGCGGGTTACATGGCCGCGGGGAAGCTGTCTGACCGTCCGGACAATGTGCACAAGGGTAAGACGGCGTTTCTGTGGAGCTTCGGCGCGACGGTCGCGGCAGCGATCGCGATCCCCGCGCTGAATACGGTCTTCGCCGCGGCGAGCTGACCCGGCCGCTGAGCCCTGATCCACCGATGGGATTGACGTGAGCATGTAGGGCTGGATGCGATGATGCCCCCGCGAACTGGAAGGATAGAGGTTCTTCAGGCTTCTATCGTCCAGTTCGAGAGGGCACCGTCGGGGTGAGGTTACCGCACGGCGCGGCACGGGTGCGCGCCTCGTTCGATGATCCGAATCTGGTGTCGTGCGCCGGCCTGGAACCGTTGATGCGGCTGGCCGAGGCCTGCGGGCTGCATGACATCGTCGCTGCCCGGTTGCGTGTGCCGACGGACAAGGGCGCCAACGCGTCGGGGAAGATCGCGGCGATCGTGGCGGGCATGCTCACCGGCGCCGACTCGATTGACGACCTGGACGTGCTGCGTCACGGCGGGATGCCGGAGCTGTTCAGCGGGGTGTACGCGCCCTCGACGCTGGGGTCGTTCCTGCGCGTGCTCAGCCACGGCCACGTCCGGCAGGTGCAGGCCGTCTCGCGGCAGTTCCTGGTCCGGCTGGCCGGACGGGTGCCGTTGCTGCCCAGCGCCGATGCGGTCACCTTCGTCGACGTCGACTCGCTGCTACGGCGGGTCTACGGCAAGCAGAAGCAGGGCGCCGCGTTCGGCCACGCCAAGGTCGGCGGCTACCAGATCCTGCTGCGCGGCCTGAACCCCCTCGTCGCCACGATCAGCACCCCGCACGCGGCACCGGTGATCGCCGCGACCCAGCTGCGGGCCGGCAACGCGGGCTCGGCCCGTGGCGCGGCAGCCCTGGTCGCCGAGGCCATCGTCACCACCAAAGCGGTCCTGGCCGCTCAGCCCACCAGCGCGGCGACGCCGGCAGCAGCCGCCACGGTGGCGGGTGAGATCGTGCTGCGCGCGGACTCGGCGTTCTACTCCCGCGCGGTGATCACCGCCTGCCGCCGGGCCGAGGTGCGGTTCTCGATCACGGTCCGCATCGACGCCAAGGTCCGCAGAGCGATCGCCGCGATCGACGAGGACGCCTGGACCGAGATCCGCTACCCACAGCCTGTCTGGGACGACGACCAGCAGCGGTTCATCTCCCGCGCGCACATCGCCGAGACCCCCTACACCGCATTCGAGGGCACCCGCCACGAGGTCACCGCCCGGCTCATCGCGCGTCGCGTCCCCGACCTGAACAAATCCACAATGGACGGCCAAGGCACACTGTTCACCGTGTGGCGGTACCACGCCGCGTTCACCGACAGCCCGTACGTGCTCGTCCAGGCCGAAGCCCAGCACCGCGGCCACGCCGTCATCGAACAGGTCTTCGCCGAACTCATCGACGGGCCACTCGCGCACCTGCCGTCCGGCCGGTTCAACGCCAACAACGCCTGGCTCGCCTGCATCGCCATCACGCACAACCTCACCCGCGCCGCCGCCACCCTCGCCGGACGGCCCCACGCCACAGCCCGCGCCGCCACCATCCGCCGGCACCTGATCAACGTCGCCGGCCGGATCACCCGACACGCCCGCGCCGTCACGATCCACCTGCCGCAACACTGGCCCTGGCAACACAACTGGCTACGGCTGTTCACCACCGCGCACGCCCCACCCGCCTGACCATCCACACAGGACAGTCACACGCAGCCGACGCCGGCCACCCACGACGCCAGACCCCAGCGAGCCATTGAGCGCACCGGCAATCCGGCCGGTCACCCCCGCGCGCCCCGACCAACACCCAAGATCATGAACTCAGACCAGCCGAGCGTCGAAACCTCATCGGTGGATCAGGGCTGAGGCGCTGCGCCTGTCTGGCGTCGACCCGCAGCACCGTCCCCAGCATTTGGAGCAGATGCTGCACGCCCTCGCAGTACCCGACCGCAGCCTGGCCGGCGCGCAGTCGCTGCTCCAGCAGGAACTCGACGACATCACTGATCCGCAACGGCGGCGGATCTTGCTGCTGGTCGGCAGCTACGCCGAAGCCACCCACGCCGGCAACTATCTCAACAATCAGCCCGAGTGGGCAGGTAAGGTCACCGTTCTGGTCGCCGACGACACCGACCTCGATCACTCCTGGAGTACTTTGCCCGCCCACCATGGGCGCCGGTACCTGCGCCGAGGCGAGATCGCCACCTTCCCCGACGCCGGCGGTCAGCTACTCATCGCGCCGCTGTTGGCCGTCGAACGGGGCCACAACATCGTCACGCCGGGCGGGAAGGCGGCCATTGGCAGCGCGTACTTCCTGGCGCGCCCGCACCACCGACCCGACGACATCACGCTGGCGACGCAAGCCATCAACGACTGGGCGGTACGCCAATACCGCAGCTCCGGACAGCAATTCCAGCAACTGGTGCTCGCCCAAGGCACCCCCGACAAGGCAGGAGTCCGGTTCCGGC
>DASTXN010000080.1:0-16512 GCA_035765515.1 Jatrophihabitantaceae bacterium
CGCTTGCCGAGCGTGGTGGCCTGCGCGGCGACGTTGTGCGAGCGACCCGCCATGACCTGCGCGTCGTACTCGGCGGCGCGGCGGGCCAGGCGCGCGAGCACGGCCAGCGTCTTGCCGCGGACGATGCCCAGCGCCGAGCGCACTTGCAGCTGCTCGACGTTCTCGGTCAGGTCGCGGCTGGTCATGCCGCTGTGGATGTATTCGTGGATCTGCCCCGTGGCCGCGCGAGCACTGGCCAGCTCGTTGAACTCCTCGATCCGCGCCTTCACGTCGTGCCGGGTGACCCGCTCGCGGGCGGCGATGGACGCGAGGTCGACGGCGTCGGTGCCCTGGTCGACCACGTCCTGGTACGCCTCGATCGCGGCGGCCGGGATCTCGACACCGAGTTCGGCCTGCGCGCGCAGCACGGCCAGCCATAGCTGCCGCTCGAGAACGACCTTGTGCTCCGGCGAGAACATCGTCGCCATCGCCGTGGACGCGTACCGCCCGGCCAGCACGTTCGGGATCTGGGGCTTCACGTGGTCATTGTCCCAGGCCGCGATCGCCCGCATTCCCCCCGGTGCGACCAATTTCGGGATCGATTTCTGGTCGGTGCGTGGGGAAAGCGGGCATCAGCAGACCTTGGACGGCGCGCAGCGCGATGTCGGTGCGGTACTGGCCGCCCGCGAGTTCGATCTTGTCCACCAGCGCGTAGGCGGCATCGCGCGCAGCCTCGAGCGTGGGAGCGGCCGCGGTCGCGGACAGGACGCGTCCCCCCGAGGAGACGATGGCACCGTCGTCGCGGCGCCGGGTGCCGGCGTGGATCACGCCCGGCCGCTCGGCGCCGGTGATCACGTCCCCGGTGCGCGGCGCGTCGGGGTAGCCCGGTGCGGCGACCACGACGGTCACCGCGGAGCCGCTCCGCCACTGCAGCGGCGGGTGCGCCGCCAGCGTTCCGGTAGCCGCCGCGCGCAGCAGGCCGGCCAGCGGGGTCTCGAGCAGGGCGAGCACGACCTGCGTCTCCGGATCGCCGAACCGGGCGTTGAACTCGACCACCCGTGGCCCGCGCGACGTCATCGCCAGGCCGACGTAAAGCAGGCCGGTGAACGGGGTGCCGCGGCGGGCCAGCTCGTCGACGGTCGGCTGCGCCACGGTACGGACGAAGTCGCCGGCCAGCCCGTCCGGCAGCCACGGTAGCGGCGCGTACGCACCCATGCCCCCGGTGTTCGGCCCCGTGTCGCCGTCGCCGATCCGTTTGAAGTCCTGCGCGGGCAGCAGTGGCACAACCGTCCGGCCGTCGGTAACGCAGAACAGCGAGACCTCCGGACCGTCCAGGTACTCCTCGATCACGACGCGGTCGCAGGCGGCAGCGTGAGCGAGCGCGGCCGCTCGGTCGGACGTCACGACCACGCCCTTGCCGGCGGCCAGCCCGTCGTCCTTCACCACGTACGGTGGCCCGAACTCGTCCAGCGCGGCAGCTGCCTCGACCGGCGTCGTGCACACGCGCGCGGACGCGGTGGGCACGCCTGCCGCGGCCATGATCTCCTTCGCGAACGCCTTGCTGCCCTCGAGCTGTGCGGCCGCGGCGGACGGCCCGAAGCACTCGATGCCCGCCTCGCGCACGGCGTCGGCAACACCGGCGACGAGCGGCGCCTCCGGCCCGATCACGACCAGGTCGGCGGCGAGTTCGGCGGCGAGCGCGGCGACGGCCGCCGGATCCGTCTGGTCGACGCCGCGCTGCTCGGCGACGGACGCGGTGCCGGCGTTGCCGGGCGCGCAGACCAGGGCGGTCACCGCCGGGTCGGCGGCCAGCGCGAGACACAGTGCGTGCTCGCGGGCACCGGAACCGATCACGAGCACGCGCATGGGGATGAAGCCTAACGGCGGGGCGTGAGTGGCGCGAAAGCCCGGCGAGTGGCGCGATATATCGCGCCACTCGGACCTCTAACGCGCCACTCGCGTGGGCAGTTCAGCCGGGTTCAGTCAGTTCAGCGAGTGCTGACGACGGTCAGTCCCGATTCGGTGGGCACGAGGACGTCGCGCCCGGCGATCGCGGGCGTGGCGAACCGGGTCGCCGTGCCGACCTGCACGCGCGCGATCGTCCGACCGCTGCGCAGGCCGAGGGAGTACAGCCAGCCGCCGGACGGGTCCAGCGACCACACCCGGCCGCCGCCCACGACGGGTGAGCCGTTGATCGACGAGTCGGCGTGCCAGCGCACGTGCAACCTGCCCGCCGTGGTGATGTGCACCGCCCGCACGCCGTCGGTGCAGGGCACGAACACGGTGCGACCGGCGACGGCCGTCCCGCCGAACGAGGTGCACAGCCGGGCGGCGCTCACCTGGCCGCCGATGCCACCCAGGTGCGACCGGCGCAGCACGTACGCGGTGCCGGACTTGCCCGCAGCGAACACCCACGGCCCGACGAGCGCCGGTCCCTGCGAACCGAGGTCGAGGTCGGCGGCGTTGTCCGATGCCCAGCTGCGCGGCGAGAACGAGGCGACCAGGTGCGCGCGCGTCGACAACTCCAGCACCGAGTCGCTGTGGTCGTACCGGTCGCCCGGGCCGGACGCGCCGTTGCCCACCGCGACGAACAGGTGCCCGTGACCGTCGGTGGCCGGGCCGGGCGGCGTCCAGATGCCAGCCTCCCGCTCGGTCGGCACGGTGTACGCGCGCGGGTGGCCGCGGCCGTCCGCCCGGTAGCCGACCACGCGGCCCTTGTACGAACCGCAGTCGCCGGCGAGACCCCCGAACGGGGCCCAGATCCGTCCACCGGCGAGGGCAAGCGCGCCGCGCTGCTGCATCGCGCTCTGATCCACCCCGGGCAGGTCGAGGTGCCGGCGCCACGCGACCTTGCCGCTCCTCCGGTGCAGCGCGATCAGCTGGTGCCGCGGCGGGTTGCCGGAGAACTCGGCCGCGACGTACACCAGACCGGTACGGCCCCAGTACAGCGGCGTGCCGGTGATGCCGAGGGGGTCGATGTCGCCGCAGGGACGTTCGCTCGCCGGTGACGGGGTGCCGAGATGCCTGCGCCACAGCAGGTGGTAGCGGCGGGTGAAGGCATAGACGGTGTCGTTCTCGGTAGCGACGATGGTGATGCCGTGCGCGACGATCGGCGAGGCGTACACCTGGCCGTCCAGCTTGATCGTCTTGCGCACGGCGGGCTGCGCCGTCACGCGCGGCATCGTGCTCGACGCCCCGCTTCGGCGGCCGTTGCCGTGATACGCCGGCCAACTCGGCACGGACGTGCGTGCGCTGGCGGCGGGCGCGTCGGACGAGGACGCCGCGGCGGACGAATCCGGCGCGGACGGCGGGCCGGACGTCGCGCATCCGGTGAGCAGGGCGGCGGCAGCAAGGGCGATCAGCGCGCGCATGGCGCCACTATGCCCACGACCCGCGGTAGATACGCAACCATGCACGCGATCAGCTCCGGCTACGCCCTTACCCCGCCGGGGGCCCCGCGGGCCGATCGACGATTCGAGCTGGCGCGGTTAGATCAGGTCGCGGACCGCGATGCTCTGGTCGCGCCCCGGACCGACCCCGATCACCGAGATCGGCGCGTTGATCATCTTCTCCAGTGCGAGGACGTAGTCGCGCGCGTTGCGGGGCAGGTCCTCGAGCGTGCGCGCCCCGGAGATGTCCTCGGTCCAGCCCGGGAACGTTTCGTAGACCGGGACGGCTCGCGTGAACTCGGCCTGGGTCATCGGCAGCTCGTCGTGCCGCACGCCGTCGACGTCGTACGCCACGCAGACGGGCACCTCGGCCAGCCCGGTGAGCACGTCCAGTTTGGTGAGCACGAAGTCGGTCACGCCGTTGATCCGCGTCGCGTAACGGGCGATCGGCGCGTCGAACCATCCGCAGCGCCGCGGCCGTCCTGTCGTCGTGCCGAACTCCGCGCCGGCCTCGCGCAGCCGGTCGCCGGCCTCGTCCAGCAACTCGGTCGGGAACGGTCCCTGGCCGACGCGGGTGGTGTACGCCTTGACCACGGCCACCACGCGGGTGATGCGCGTGGGCGGGATGCCGCTGCCGGTGCACGCGCCACCGGCGGTCGCGTTGGACGAGGTGACGAACGGGTACGTGCCGTGGTCGACGTCCAGCAGGGTCGCCTGTCCCGCCTCGAGCACGACCGTCTTGCCCGCGCTGAGCATCTCGTCGAGCAG
This sequence comes from Jatrophihabitantaceae bacterium, assembly GCA_035765515.1. Taxonomy (GTDB): domain Bacteria; phylum Actinomycetota; class Actinomycetes; order Mycobacteriales; family Jatrophihabitantaceae; genus DASRSS01. The sequence goes on from DASTXN010000080.1 coordinate 4,137, forward strand.
CAGCGAGGTGTCGGTGACCATCGGCCGCAGCCGCTCGGCGTACGCGCTGAGCTCGGCCACCACCGCGTCGACCTCGACGGCCTTGCGGTTGTAGATCTTGACCAGCACCTGGTTCTTCAGGTTCAGTGCGCCGCTCACCTTGGCGCGCAGCACCTCCTCGTCGAACAGGTCCTGCACGCGGATGCCGATGCGGGACATCTTGTCGGCGTAGGTGGGTCCGATGCCGCGCCCGGTGGTGCCGATCTTGGAGTTGCCCAGGAACCGCTCGGTCACCTTGTCCAGCGTGCGGTTGTACGACGGGATCACGTGCGCGTTCGCGCTGACCACCAGTTCGGACGTGTCCACGCCACGCGCGTTGAGCCCGTCGATCTCCTCGAACAGCACCCCGAGGTCGATCACCACGCCGTTGCCGATGATCGGCGCGCAACCCGGCGTGAGAATCCCGGACGGCAGCAGGTGCAGCGCATACTTCTCGCCCTCGATGACGATGGTGTGCCCTGCGTTGTTACCGCCGTTGAACTTGACCACGGCATCGACGCGGCTGCCGAGCAGATCGGTGGCCTTGCCCTTGCCTTCGTCACCCCACTGGGCGCCGATGAGAACGATCGCGGGCATGGCCTGCCTCCTGCCGATGCGGACGGAACCGCAGTCAGGCTAGCCGAAGCGATTAGACGGGCAGGCGCCCTCGCGGGAAGCCGCCGTCACTGAACAGCAGCTGCCCGTTGATCCACTGCCCCTCGTCGGACACCAGGAACCGCACCAGGTTCGCGACGTCGGCCGGCGTTCCGAGCCGGCCGAGCGGTTGTCGCGCCAGCAGGGCCTCGCGCAGCGGCTCGTCCATCCAGCCGTTGTCGATCGGGCCCGGATTGATCACGTTGGCGCGCAGCCCGCGCTCTCCGAACTCGTGGCCCGCGGCAAGGACGATCCGGTCCAGCGCACCTTTTGTCGCACCGTAGGGGAGGTTGCCGTCGGTGTGGTCGCTGGTCAGGGCGACGACCGACCCACCGGACGGCGGCAGCTGGCGCGCGAACGCGGTGGTGAGCAGCCACGTCGCGCGGACGTTCACCGCGTAGTGCCGGTCGAAGCTCTGCACCGTCGTGTCCAGGAATCCGGAGACCTCGCACTCGCAGTGCGACATGACGAGCGCGTCCAGCCGGCCGAACCGCGACGCCGCCTCGTCGACCAGCGCCGTGGGCCGGTCGGCGTCGGCGAGGTCGCCCGGCAGCAGCTCGACCTCGACCCCGCGGGACCGCAGCCGGGTGGCGAGCTCGCCGGGATCGTCCGGTCCCATCGGCTGCCCGGTCCGCTCGTCGTACGGCGTCCAGTACGACAGGGCGAGGTTCCAGCCGTCGCCAGCCAGCCGGTCGGCGATGCCGGCACCGATGCCAAGCAGCCGGCCGACACCGGTGATGAGAGCGGTGCGCGTCATGGCCTGATGCTGGCACCACGAGTCAACGCAGAATGGGCCCGCCTACGGTCCGCCGCAGCCCGCTTTCCCCACGCCCGGACCAAAACCAGGCCGGAAAACTGGTCGGAGCATGGGGAAAGGCGGCATCCCTTACCCGAGGCCGGCCTCGCGGGCGCGGACGATCGCCTGCGCGCGGTCGGTGACCTGCAGCTTGGCGAACACGTTCGACACGTGGTTGCGCACGGTCTTGCCGCTGATGAACAGCGCGCGGGCGATCTCGGTGTTGTTGCGCCCGCGCGCGACCAGTTCGAGCACCTCGCGCTCGCGGTCGGTCAGCTCCGCGAACGGGACGGCCGCCTGTCGCCCGGACGCGAAGTAGCCGATCAGCCTCCGCGCGAGGGCCGGCCCGAAGATCGCGTCGCCGCGCGCCACCGCCTGCACGGCACGGACGATGTCCTCCTGGTCGGCGCCCTTGAGCAGGTAGCCGCGGGCGCCCGCCCGCATCGCCTGGAAGACGCTCTCGTCTTCGTCGAACATGGTCAGCACCAGCACGCCGATGTGCGGGCTCTCCGCGACGATCCGGCGCGTCGCCTCGATGCCGTTCAGGTCCGGCATGTTCACGTCCATGATCACGACGTCGGGCTGGTGCTCGGCGGCCTGCGCGATGCCGCCCGCGCCGCTGTCGGCCTCGGCGACGACCTCGATGCCGCTCGAGGCACCGAGTGCCAGCCGCAGCCCGTCGCGGAACATCGGGTGGTCGTCGACCAGCAGCACCCGGACGGGTTCTTCCGGGCCACTCACGCCGGCACCGGGATTCGCGCGTGCACCTCGGTGCCCGGCCGGTCGACGCAGGGGCGCATGGTCAGCTCGCCGCCCAGCTCGGACGCGCGTTCGGCCATCGACGACGTCCCGACCCCGGCGCGCCACCCGTCCGGCAGGCCGTCGCCGTCGTCGCGCACGGTGAGCAGCAGGTCGCCGGCCAGCTCCAAACGCACCTCGCAGCTGCGCGCGGAGGCGTGCCGCACGACGTTCGTGATCGCCTCGTTCGCGATCCAGTACGCCGCGACCTCGACCGCCGCGGGCAACGGCGGGAACCGGTCGGGGGCCGAGACGACGAGCTCCGGGCCGGCGCCGGTCGCGAAGCTCTGCACGCGCTCACGGATCGCGCCGGCGAGCCCGAGCTCGTCCAGTGCCGGCGGGCGCAGGCCGTAGACGAGCCGCCGGATGTCGTCGATCGTCTCGCGGATGTCGCCCTTCACCGCGCCGAGCAGGTCCCGTGCGTCGGCGGGGCGGGTGTCGACCATTCCACGGGCGGCGTCGAGTTTGAGCCCGAGCGCAGCCAGTTTGGGTCCGAGCCCGTCGTGCAGGTCGCGCCGAAGGCGTAGCCGCTCCTCCTCCTTGGCCGTCACCAGCCGCTGCCGGGACGCCTGCAGCGCGCCGGACAGCCGTACCGCGTGCACCGCCGCGCCCACCTGGCGGGCCAGGTCGGTCAGCAGCCGCTGCTGGTCGCGGCCGAACCCACCGCTGCCCGGCGGGGGCGAGACGAGCAGGTGCCCGATCGCCGATCCCTGGTAACTTAGCGGGTACTCGACCACGGCGACCCCGGACGTCCCGGTGCTGGCAAGCGGCTGGCCGGACGCGTCGAAGATCGCCGCGTACGGCAGCTTCAGCGCCTGCACGACCGTCTCGACGACGACCGCGAGCTCGCCGCTGTCACCGTCGATCTCCAGCCGGCGGCCGAGCTGCGTCATGACCCGGTACGGGTTCTTGCGGTCGCCGTACATCAGCCGGTCGACGCCGCGTTGCAGCCGGTTCCGGGCCGGCGCGAAGGCCACCGCTACCAGGGCGGTCGCCACCATGCCGGGGCCGAGGTGCGTCGATTCGTTGAAGAGCGCGTCGAAGGCGACGACGAGCGCCACATACGCCCCGGCGACCAGTACGGTGAGCGCGACGAAAACCAGCGTCCGGTTGATGACGACGTCGACGTCGAACATGCGGTGCCGCAGAATCGCGACCGCGAGGGCCGCGACGAACAGGGCGTCCGTGGTGACGCTGGTGTAGACGGCCAACGAGTTGCCCGGCACGAACTCGGTGATCACCTCGATGGCCTCGATGGAGCCGGCCCAGGCGATCCACTTGAACTGCACGCGCTGCTCACCGTCCGACCGGCGCAGCCGCAGCACGAGGGTCACCACTGCCGCGAGCAGGGCCAGCATCAGCGCGGGTTGCCCGATGAAGCCTGCCACCCGGGCCACGGACTCCGGCACCAGGCCGGCACCCGGGTTCGCCAGGTCCCTACCGCGGATGTGCGCGACGTCCCCGGTGAAGAGGTACCCGAACAGCCCGAAAGCCAGTGCGATCGCAGGCAGCACCAGTGCATAGCCAGCCCGTCTGCTCATCGGCCGGCCGTCCGGGAACAGCATCAGCAGGACGGGCAGCGCGATGATCGCGATCAGGTAGCAGGAGTCGGCCAGCCAGCCCAGCCACAACCAACCGGGCGCCGTGCCGCCGAGCAGGCCGTAGACCAGGTATTCCCGGCCGGCAGCGCACAGCGCCTCGCTCAGGCAGGCCACCAACATCAGCCAGCCGATCGGATTCTGCGGCCGGGCGCGGGTGATCAGGACGCCAGGCGCGAGCAGCGTGAGCGCGAGCGACCCGTACCACCACGAGGTCAGGTCGGTGCTTCCGTTGTGCGCGTGCAGGACGACCGTTGCCGCCGCGAGTCCGACGACCAGGCCGGCCACCGACCAGCCGACGATCGCCCGCGCCCGGCTCAATGAAAGCCCGGCGGCCTCATCGTCCGTGCGGCCGATCGCCCGATCGCGGACGGTGTCTGTCATGGCGCTCATCGCTGTCCTCGCTTAGCTGCGGCCAGCGACGAGGCTCCCAGCCACCCTGTGCTCATGATTCTCCCGCGCCAGCAAGGGGACCCCCAGCAAGCTCGCTCATGAAAGCACGCCCCCAGTGTCCTGTCAGCTGCTGACCATCACGTCGGCTCGGGCGTGGACCGTCCCTCCCGAACGGTCCACGCCCGCGACGTGCTGCCGCCTGTCCTAATGAACCGTGAACGTCCCGTTCAGGCCATTGGCGAAGTCGTTCCCGTCCGTCGAGACGTAGCCGTAGTGGCCCCTCGCCAGCGCGATGCGCAGATACGCGGTGCGGCCCGGCGCGAGATCAGTCACGCCACCGGCCAGCGTCCCCGGGCACTTGTCGATCACGGTGCTGGTGGCGAAGGCCTGGCCGACGCAGCCGAACAGCTGCGGCAGCGTGGTCTTGCCGTTGAGCTTGGCCAGGCTGAGGTCGTGCGGCCGAGTGCCGGTGTTCGTCACGGCGAAGGTCCCACCGCGCTTGAAGTTCTTCGGCAGCACGATCCTGTGGTTGGTGAGGCGCACCGTGCCGTCCGTGTGCGGCGCGGCGACCGTGCCTGCGGCGGATCGGACCCGTAGGCCGGCGATCATGCCCATCAGGGCGTGCGGCATGCCGTCCGGACCGGGCAGGAAGCAGATCACCACGTACCGGCCCGCCCTCAGCGGCGCGTACACGGTCTCGCTCAGGCCCGGGCCGAGCAGCGCCGGACCGGTGATCTCCCCGTCCGGGTTGACGAGCAGCTTGGCGGCTGCCTTCTCGCCGTCCGGCTGCTGGATGGCCTTCCGCAACTGCGCGACGGTCGCATCCTTCTTCAGGCGCGCAAGCGACATCTCGTGCGTGTACCGGCCGCGGTTCACGAAGTGCATGGCGATCCGGCCGGCGTGCGGCGTGCCGGTGACGCTGAAGTACATCCGCGATGCGCTGTCGTGCGCGACGACGCGGACGGCGTTGTCGTTCGCGCGGATGGGCGCGGTGCCGGCGGTGGCGGGTGCGGCGACGGCGCTGGCGACCGCACCGGCCACCGCAGCGGTGGTCAGCGCGACGCCGAGGCGGCGCCTGGTGGAGGTTGTGAACACGGGTGGACCCCTTTCGCGGAGCTTGGTGATGCGCGAAAGGATGGCGGCCCGGATGTCCCGAGCGGATGGGACCGGTGTCCCGTCCTGCCCGGTGTCGGCCCTATAGCGGCCGCCTGCGCGGCGGGTCGCCCTGCTGCGGGCCAAACAGGTTCAGCTGGCCAGGTGCTGGACGGCCTCGGGGTCGCTGTCGGCGAGGAACTGGGCGCAGCGGGCGGCTTCGTCCTGCTCGCCGATCGCGGCGGCGGCCTGCGCCAAGGCGTGCAGCGCGCGCAGGAACCCGCGGTTGGGCTCGTGCGCCCACGGCACCGGGCCCTGGCCCTTCCAGCCGGCGCGGCGGAGCGCGTCCAGGCCGCGGTGGTAGCCGGTGCGGGCGTACGCGTACGCCTCGACGGGACGCCCGCCGGCGAGCGCGGCCTCGGCCAGCGTGGCCCAGGCGGCGGACGACGTGGGCAGCGCGGCAGCGACGGACGCCGGATCCTCGCCCGCGTCCAGCCGGGCCACGGCGGGGTCCTCGGGCAGCCGCGTCGGCGGGGCCATCAGGTTGTCGAACGGGTTCATTTCAGGCCTTTCCAGCCCGCTTTCCCCACGGTGTGACCAAAAATCGGGCTGGAAATTGGTCGGGGCGTGGGGAAAGGCGGCAAGTCACGCGGTCGGGGACGTCCCGGCCGACAACAGGTCCTCGCAGGCATGCGTCACGCGCGCGGCCATACCCGCCTCGGCCAGCTTCAAGTACGAGCGCGGGTCGTAGGCCTTCTTGTTGCCGACCTCGCCGTCGACCTTGAGCACGCCGTCGTAGTTGGTGAACATGTGCCCGGCGATCTCGCGGGTGAACGCGTACTGGGTGTCGGTGTCGACGTTCATCTTGACCACGCCGTAGGACACCGCCTCGCGGATCTCCTCCAGCGCCGAGCCCGAGCCACCGTGGAAGACCAGCTCGAACGGCTTGTCGCGCCCGACCTTCTCGCCGACCGCGTCCTGCAGGTCCTTGAGGATGGACGGTCGCAGCTTCACGTTTCCGGGCTTGTAGACGCCGTGCACGTTCCCGAACGTCGCGGCCAGCAGGTAGCGGCCCTTCTCGCCGGTCCCGAGCACGTCGGCGGTCCGCAGTGCGTCGCCGGGCGTCGTGTAGAGCTTCTCGTTCAGCTCCCCCACGACACCGTCCTCCTCACCGCCGACGACGCCGATCTCCAGCTCGAGGATGATCTTCGCGGCGGCGGCCTTCTCGAGCAGCTCCGCGGCGATCTGCAGGTTCTCCTCCAGCTCGATCGCCGAGCCGTCCCACATGTGCGACTGGAACAGCGGGTTCTTGCCGGCGTTCACGCGTTCCTGCGAGATCGCGATGAGCGGCCGGACGTAGCTGTCCAGCTTCTCCTTCTGGCAGTGGTCGGTGTGCAGGGCGACGTTGATCGGGTACTTGTCCGCGATCACGTGCGCGAACTCGGCCAGCGCCACCGCACCGGCGACCATCTCCTTGACGTGGGTGCCGGACGCGAACTCCGCACCGCCGGTGGAGATCTGCACGATCCCGTCGCTGCCCGCGTCCGCGAAGCCGCGCAGCGCCGCGTTGAGCGTCTCCGACGAGGTGACGTTGATCGCGGGGTAGGCGAACCCGCCGTCGCGGGCGCGATCAAGCATGTCGGCGTAGATCTCGGGGGTGGCGATAGGCATCTGCGTCGCTCCTGATCAGGTCGCTGTCACGTCGGCCGGCGGGCGTCGCCGGCTCACCTCAGGCGCCGGGTTCGCGTTTGTCGCCGCGCTCGGCCCGGTCGGCAGCAAGCTCGTCCACCATCGCGCCGATCGCGGCGTCGTTGGTGGCGGCGGCCTGCTGGTTGGCCTTCTGCAGCTCGCGATACACCTCTTCACGGTGCACGCTCACGGACTGCGGTGCCTGGATGCCGATCCGGACGGCGTCGCCGCGGACCTCGATGACCGAGATCGTGATGTCGTCGCCGACGATGACGTTCTCGCCGACACGCCTGGTCAGAATCAGCACGGCTACGAGCCTAGGCCATCGCAGCCGCGGACCCCTCGTTATGCAGCGGCGGGCACCAGCGGAGCGCGCATTGGGAGCCCGTCGTCGTCCAGGACGACCTGGATGGCCCGCCCGGTGCCGGGAGCCAGCACGATCGGAGCACGCAGGTTGGCGGTCGCGTCGGCGAGGCTGGTGCCTACGGTCAGCATCAGCATGACGTCGACCTCGTCGCTGCCGAGCAGCAGGCCGACGGCGTCGTCGATCTCGGGCCGGTAGTTCGGGAAGAACACGGCGGCCGGAGTCAGCACGAACCGCAGCTCCGGGTTGTCCTGCGAACGCAGCGAGTACAGCGCGCCCTGGTCGTCGATGGGCGAGAGCGTGAACCCCTCATCGGCGAAGCCGGGGAGCGGCTCGACGAAGCTCAGCTGCCGGGCAGCACGCTCGATCATGGTGACGGTCATTGTCCACCCAATCAATTGAGGAAGTTCAGCAGCGACATCTGCTGGATGCTCGCGGTCGTCTGCAGTGATGCCTGGTAGGAGACCTGCGCGGTCGAGACCTTGACGGCCATGTCGGCGAGGTCGATGTCTTGGATGCCGGAGAGCTCGGTCTGCAGCGACAGCTTGTTGTTCGACTGGACGCTCTGCGCGATCTCCACGCGCTGATACGCGGCGCCCTCGGTCGCCTGGGCTGCGCTGACCTGGCCGATCGCAGTGTCCATCTTGTCCAGGTCGCCGCTGAGCGCGGTGTAGTTTCCGCTGCGCAGGTTCGCAGATATGTCGCTCAGCACGGCGAACATGTTGGTGTCCGAACCCTCGGCGCCGAACACGTCGGTGCCGACCTGGTTGACCTGCACGGTGTTCTGCGAGCCGACGGTCCGGTTCACGACGCCGCCGAAGGCTGGATTGCTCTGGCCGGTGCCCGGGTCGACGCCGTCGCCGACGTAGCTCACGGTGCCGTCCGCGTTCAGCTGGTACGCCGCCGCGCCGGCAGTCGTCCCGCCGAAGACCGGGCGACCGTTGTAGGTCGTGTTCGACAGGGCGACCATCGAGGTCTTGATCGCGTCGATCTGTGCGGCAAGCGCGTCCGCCGAACTGCCGGTGCTGCTTCCACTGTTCAGACCCTGCACGGTGAGCGTGCGCGCCTGCTGCGCAAGCGTGACCACCTGCGAGTACGCGGTGTCGGAAGTCGACATCCAGGCGATGGCGTCGGACGCGCTGGACGCGTACTGCGTGTTCTGCTTGACGTCCGCCCGCAACTGCAGCGCCCGCACCGTGCCGGCCGGGTCGTCCGACGGCTTGGTGATCTGGTCGCCGCTGGACAGCTGCGCCTGCAACGCGGCCAGCCGCGAGGCGTTGCTCTGCAGCCCGGTGAGCGCCGCATAGCTGGACGAACCGACGGTAACGCGAATCATCAGCCGACTCCGGTGTGGTTGATCAGTGTGTCGAGCAGGTCGTTCATCGTGCTCAGCACCCGCGAGGACGCCTGGTAGGCGTGCTGCAGGGTGAGCATGTTGGTGACCTCTTCGTCGAGGTTGACGCCCGAGGCCGACTGCCGCAGCGCGTCGACGCTGCTCGTCACCGCGTCCTGCGTGGCCTGCCCCTGTTGGGCCAGCTTGCTGGACGCCGCGATCGAACCGACGAGCGATGCGTAGGTGTTGTCGGCCGAGCCGCTCGCGGTGCCCAGCTGCGAGACACCCAGCGCGTTGGAGCCGTCCTTGTTCGGGATCGGATTGCCGGAGCTGTCGAGCTGCTGCAGCCCGGACGCGGCCACCAGATTCGGGTCGGTCATGACGACCTGGATCCCGGCAGCGATCGAGCCCGGCCCGGTGGAGGTCGGAACCGAGAACATGTCGGTGCCCGGGTTCCCGGCAACGTCGTAGCCGTTGGCCTGCGCGCCGTTGACGGCGGTCGCCAGCGCGGTGGCCACCGCGTCGAGCTGGGACTGGACGCCGGGCAACGTGCTGGTGAGCGTCGTGAAGCTGGCGGCGGCGCTACCACCGGAGAGGGTGATCGCAGTGGTCGTGCTCGTGCTGGGATCCAGCGCCGAGATGGCGTAGCCCGAGGACGGGTCGTCCGAGAGCGTTTGCGCCGTGTCGGTCGCGCCGTCCACGTAAGTGATGCCTCCCGCGCCGGATGCGTCGGTGCCCACCTTGACCGTTGCCGTGCCGTCGGCGTTGATCGTGGCGACGCCGCCGACGAGCTGGCTGAGCTTGTCGAGCAGCACATCGCGCTGGTCGAGCAGCGAGTTCGCGGTCACGCCAGTGTTGTGGGCGAGCCGGATCTGGGTGTTCAGCGCGGTCAGTGAGTTCGCGGCCGTATTCGCCTCGTCCAGATCATTCCCGAGCGACTGCGCCGCGGCGGCGCCGACGTCGGAGAGGGACTGGCTCATTGAGTTGAGCGTGCTGGCGACCGTCGCGCCGTCCTGCAGCAGCACGGTACGCGGCGCAGCGGATGCCGGGTCATCGGCGATCTTGGCCCAGTCGGACCAGAACGTGCTCAACTGCTCGGCCAGCCCGGTGTCGCTGGGTTCGGGGAAGACGTCCTCGATCTGGGACAGCTGCGCGGCGGTCGTGTCGGCCAGGGCGCTGCGCGAGTGCTCGGTGCGCGCGCGGGCGTCGATGACCGCGTCGTTGAGCCGCGAGGTTCCGGTGACGGTCACGCCACCGGGACCGCCGCCGACCGCGTAGCGGCGCGGGACACCGCCGACTGGGTCGACGCTGGCGAGGTCGACGGACTGGCGGGTGTAGCCGGGGGTGCTGGCGTTCGCGATGTTCTGCGACACGATCTGCAGCCCGTACTGGGACGCCGCGAGCGAGGTCGCAGCCTGCTGGATGCCCGAGAAGGTGCTCACGTGTGGCCCCCGACGAAGTTCGGAGTGTTCTTTACGGAGAAGTTCGCTGGGGTGTTCACGCCTGCTCGTCCAGGAGCATCGGGCCGGTGGCCAGGCTGACGGAGCTGCCGGTCGAGTCGTAGCCGGCACCGGTCGTGCCGACCGTGCGGGCGAGGCTGTCCAGGGTCTCGCGGATCGCGGACATGCCTGCCTGCAGCAGTCGCTTGACGTCGCCGCCCATGTCCTCGATCTCGCCGACCAGCGCACGTAGCGCGGTGCGGTGCTCCGCGAGCAGCGTGCTCCACGGCTCCGGCGCCACGGCGATGAGCTCGCCCAGGGTCGTCTCGTGCGGCAGGTGCAGCGACTCGGCCAGTGCCTCGATCTCCGCCGCGCGCAGCACCTCGGAGCCGCTCACCTGACTGACGGCCGCATCGACCTCGTCGTTGACGCGGCTCAACCAGCGGGTGGCCCCCGAGGTGAGCACCAGGCGCTGCACCGTCAGGCGGTACAGGACCTGCTCCAGCAGCTCGCGCTCGGTCCAGAGCAGCGCGCTTACTGCAGCGAAGGACGCCAGTTCGTGATCGGTGTGACTGGGGGGCAGCTTCGGCATGACCACACCATCGGCGCACAGCCAAAAAACCTGAGAGCTGCGCAGCTCGCGCGGAACCGCCGGATTCCGGGGCTTGTAGTGCCCTACCGGCAGGTAGCTTAGCGCGACACGCAGAGAGTTCACAAAAAATTCACCTCGAGGACTTGCGCCGTGTGAAGTTCATGTGTGAGAGTGCTTTACGTCGATCTAACACGAGCCAAGATCGACGGTGGGGCGGCCAACGAAACCGACGGCCCCGAGGTCCAAACAGGGGGCCGGCTCGCACGTATGAGGTCCGCGAATAAGCGGTTTCTAGGAGGCCATCGTGTCGGTCGCACAGAGCAACGAGAGCGTCACCCCCGAGTCGGTCGAAGAACTCGTCCGCACCCACCTGCCCCTAGTCGGTCACCTGGTGCGCGAGGTTCTCGGCCGGGTGCCCGCTCACGTGAGCCGTGACGACCTGGTTTCGGCCGGAATGCTCGCCCTGGCGATGAGCGCCAAGGGCTTCGACGCCTCCCGCGGCGTCCCCTTCGGCCGGTTCGCGGCGATCCGCATCCGCGGCGCGCTCACCGACGAGCTGCGCACGATGGACTGGGCCAGCCGGGCCGTCCGCGGCAAGGCCCGCGAGATCGAGGCAGTGCGCAACGAGCTGGCCGCCACGCTGGGCCGCACTCCGAGCCGCGACGAGATCGCACACACGATGGGCGTGGGCGTCCACGAGCTGGACAGCGTCGAGGCTGACGTACAGCGCGCCTCGGTCCTGTCGATCCAGGGCCTCACCGACAACGACGGTGCCGACCTGCTCAGCGACCGCGACGCCGGCCCCGAGGGCCTGCTGCTGCACCGCGAGCAGCTGGGCATCCTGCGCGACGCGATCGCCGAGCTGCCCGAGCGGCTGCGCACCGTCGTCGAGCAGTACTTCTTCGCGCAGCGCAAGATGGCGGACATCGCCGCCGAGCTCGGCGTCACCGAATCGCGCGTCTCGCAGCTGCGCTCCGAGGCGCTGGTCATGCTCCGCGCCGGCATGCGCTCGCAGGATTCCGACGCCCCGGCCGTCGAGGCCACCACTTCCCGCCGCGCGAACGCGCAGGCTGCCTACGTGGCCGCCGTCGCGACCCGCTCCACGCTGGCCGGCCGGCTGCAGGCGAGCAGCCTGCTCGGCGAGGCGCGGCACGTCGTTTCGCGGCAGCGCATCGCGAACTGAGCAACTTCCCCCACGGGGTAGCGGAAGCGCCCGAGACCTTCTGGTCTCGGGCGCTTCTCGTTGTCCAGGGACCGAAATCGGCCGAAGATTCCCGCCCCGACAGCTCAACTCCTTCGGAGGGATGCCGATCCTGCATTCAGACCGGTCCACGGACGGACCGGCGCCCCGGCAGGGGCCGGCAAAACCAGACTCTGTTTGGGAGGCAAACACAATGAGTCTTCGCATCAACACCAACGTTGCCGCGCTGAACGCGTACAACAACCTGAACTCGAACCAGTCCAAGCTGGAGGACGCGTTCCAGAAGCTCTCGTCCGGCCTGCGCATCAACAAGGCAGCCGACGACGCATCCGGCCTGTCCATCGCCCAGGGCCTGTCCAGCCAGATCAACGGACTGACCCAGGCCGTGTCCAACGCCAACGACGCCACC